>CALZHS010000321.1 GCA_945787265.1 uncultured Gammaproteobacteria bacterium
AGTCGGTTTCGATGATGACGATGCGCCCACCCGGCCTTAGCAGACGATAAAACTCGGCCAGCGCTTTATTCAGGTCCTTTACGTACAGCAGGGTCTGGGTACAACTCAGCGCATCGAAACTGGCCTCGTCGAATGGCAGGGATTCTATACTACCCTGCTGCAGGTTGACCTGTTCGAGCCCGCCGCAACGCCGGCGCGCATGCGTGAGCATCGCCTCGCTAAAATCCACCCCCTCGGCTCGCCCCTCGGAACCCACGGCAAGCGCTTCCTGTTCCAGCAGTAGCCCGGTACCGCAGCCGGCATCTAGAACGGATTCACCGTGGGAAAGTGCGAGCGCGGCCAGCGTGCGCAGCCGTTGATTCACAATTTCGGGGGTCTGGTAACTGCGCTCGATCAG
This sequence comes from uncultured Gammaproteobacteria bacterium, assembly GCA_945787265.1. Lineage (GTDB taxonomy): Bacteria > Pseudomonadota > Gammaproteobacteria. The sequence continues at coordinate 398 of CALZHS010000321.1, forward strand.
CTCGGCCGCTTTTTTATCGTAGGTTTCCATATCCCCTGAAACCTGTTTCAGGAATTTCTTTCGAGGCTGAGCTTGAGTCCCTGCTGGTAATACTGGGCAGCCTTGTCGGGCTGTTGTAATTGGTGCTCGAACAATTCTGCAAGCGCGAGACAGGCAGCCGGCGTTGCCCTGGCGCCAATACTGGCTTCAAAATAGCCCTGGGCTTTGCCCCACAGGCGCGCGCGCATCGCAATCCGCCCCAGCGCCAGTAGCAGATTTTCATTGTGACCGAAGTCATCGAGCCATTTTTCAGCGCGCGCCAGCTGCACGTTTGCGTCTTTCGCTTCGAATCGACCGTAGCTCTCTATCAGGTCGTCATCCCATTGATTATCCAGCGATTTCAGGAACAGCTGTTCCGCTTTACTGCTGTACCAGCCGTGGCGCGCCATCAGGTCGAGATAGTAGCGCATCATGACCGCATCCGATTGCAGGGCCTTGGGGATCTTACTCCAGGCCTGTTCGAAACCCTGCTGGTCATCGCGGAATTGATCAAGTATTCCACGGTAGGCAGCCTGTTCGATCTCCTTGAGTCGTGCTTCCTTGAACAGCTTCTTGCGTCTTACCTCCGGCAGAATCTCGACCAGCGCCTGCCAGTCTTTCAGATCATGGTAAGCGCGTGCCAGCAGCATGGTCACGTAGTCGTGGCGTGGCGCGATACTGTGAAGATGGGTCAACGTCGCCAATGCCTGCTCGGTCTGCTGGTGCGCAAGCTGCAGTTCGGCCTGCGTGACACCGATCGCGAGTTCCGCGTCGGGATTGGCTTCATGTGCATCTTTCAGGTAGTTATCCCTGGCGTCGTGCTTGCCCTGTAACTGGGCCGCGCGGGCTGCGGCAAGATAATGCACCAGCGGGCTATCGCTGTGATCAACGAGGCGCATCAACTGAACCTCCGCCTTTTCGAATCGTCCCTCGGCAAGGTCGATCAGGCCCATGTTAAGTTGCCGCCGTGCCCGGGCATGACGCCGGTTTTGCGATTGGTGTCGGACCGTGCGCGGCAGGCGCCAGATGCCACGCAGAAACCGAAGCGCATAGTAAAGTACGATCACCGTTACGATCAGTGCTACCAGCGCAAATGCAAGCGTGGTTTCAACCGAATAATCACGGTAACGCAGCAACAGGAAACCCGGGTCTTCGCGCACCAGCAATACCGCGCCCAGCGCAACAATTACGAGGATTAACAGGCTGACGATAAACTTAACCATTGCCAGCCTCCGGGATTTCGGTTGCATCGGGTTGCGGTTCATTCTCACGCTGGCTCAGAATGCGCAGCAATTCACGCAGCGAGCCGGTGATATCCGGCTTTTCCGGTTTCAGCTCCATTTTCTGCAGTTCCTGCAGCTGGGTCATGAAATCATGATTGGCCGCGTTGTCGAGATCGTAAAATTCGCGAAACAGGCGCAGGCTCTGCTCGATCAAACGCTGATACTGCCTGCCGTCACGCTCGAGCACTGCCCAACGCGCGAGCTTCAGGTTGTCTTCCAGGGTTTCATCGACATCGGCGATATTGGCCTCAATCTCGGAAGGCTGGGTTGCCTCGTTGCGCACCTTGACCAGTGAATCAATAAACGCGTTGAAACGATCGAACCAGTCCTGTGATGCCGGAGTTTCCGGTGCTGGCGAGGCAGGTTCGTCCACGCGCAACGCGAAGCCGGGTTCGAGCACCCGCACCTGGCGGCGCAGCTGCGCCAGGATCAGCGTCATGCCCACCAGGTCGGCACGCTTGCGTGTCTTCAGATCGGCAATTTCTTCACTGATCATGACCCGGACCGGCAACAAACCGGGGTCGGCGGTGAGCGCGATCCGGTCGCTTGCCGCCTGCAGCGTAATCGCCGCGCCTTCAAAGTCATCCTGCAGGATCAGCTTGTGCTGGGCCACGCGCATCAGGTACTCGACTTCTGCAAGCTGCCAGTCATTCTTGTCGCGACCATATAACTCGTAGAGTTTTTCGCTCGACTCCCGCAAGCCCTGTTGCTCAATCCCGAGCTCCTCGATCTTTCTGTCGAGACTACCGAGATCATTTTTAAGTGGCGACAGGCTGGATTCGAGTCGGGCGTTTTCGGCTTTCCCGGCGAGTCGTTGTTCGAGGTCGGCGATCGCGGATTCATAAACGCGTGCTACCTGTTGCTGTTGCCACCAGTAGTAACCCGCGGCACCCGCGAGCGCGAGGATCAACAGGAAATTGAAAAAGCTGAACCAGGAACGGCGGGGCTTTGGCGGCACACTCTGCTTGGGTTCAGGTTCAGGTTCAGGTTCAGGTTCAGGCTCAGGTTCGGACTCGGATGAGATTTCAGATTCTGCGGGTGCCTCGCTCCCGGATTCGGACGAGATTTCGGATTCTGCGGGCGTCTCGCCCACGGATTCATCTGGCGCTGAGATTTCGCCATCGCCCGATTCTTCAGTTTCAAGCTCGATTTCGAGATCGCCTGTCTCCGCAGTATCCGAATCGGTAGCCGGGACCTCGGTGTCGGTTTCCTTGTCGCTCGATGATTCTTCTTTACTCATATTCTGGTTAGTGTCGAGGTTATCGCTGATTCGCCCATTCGCTTATCGACTGCTGAACGCCTGCGTCGCTTGCGTTGCCTGCGATAACGATGCTCGCATTATGTCCCAGTTTCAAAGCTGATTCACGCATTCTTTCGCTGATTAAAAGCCACGGGATCTGGCGCAACCGCTCCGCGGCAACGGCATCCACCAGCTCGAACAGGTTATGCATGCCCTCGTTGCTGGTCAATATGGCAAGCGTGGGAAACGTATCGGCAACCAGTCGATTGAAGACAGACAGATCACGTTGCGGCAGCTCACGGCGATAGACTTCGCAATAGCGAACTTCCGCACCGCGTGCAGCCAGTTCTTCTCCGAGCAGGTTTCGCCCCTGTTGACCCCGAAAAATCATGATGCCCGAAAAATCATGACGCGTTTACCTGCAACCTGCTGTAAGCCATCGGCGTCAAGCAAGGCTTCACTGTTATAGGGTTCACCCGCGACCAGACACTGATCCAGGTTCGTGATCCGTTCGGCCAGCGCGCGCCGTGTCGCCGTGCCGATCACGCCAAAAGACAGGTTCGATGCAAGCTGCACCGCGTCGAGCATGCGAAATGCACCATCGACCGCGTTACGACTGACAAACAAGAGGATATCGAACTGCTGGACTTCCTGGACCAAACGTTGCGCAAGTTCAGGATTTTCAATCGGTACGATTTCAATTACCGGAAACGACAACACCCGCGCGCCCTGCTGTTCGAGTAAGGCAGTAAGCTCGCCCTGCTGATGACGAGGGCGAGTATTCAGAATTACCTGGCCCTGCAGCCCTGTCGACACGCCTAATCCCGTAGCCTGTCGAGGATACGATCGGCGCCCTGCGCCAGCAGCTGATGCGCCAGCTGTACGCCCAGATCGTGCGCCTCGGAACTGCTACCGCGGATTTCGGCCCGTAGAATATTACTGCCATCGGGTTCACCCACCAAACCCCGCAGGTATAGCTGATCCTGCTCAAGCACCGCATACCCGGCGATCGGTACCTGGCAGCCACCATTCAGGGTTTGATTCAAGGCACGCTCGGCAGAGATCCGGAGCGTGGTTTCGGCATGCGCAAGCGGCGCAATCAGTTCGCGCAGCTGGTTATCATCACTGCGGATCTCGATGCCGAGCACACCCTGACCGATCGCAGGCAGGCACTCTTCGGGCTCGATCGCCACCTCGATGCGTTCCGCAAAACCGAGGCGCTGCAGTCCCGCCGCAGCGAGGATAATGGCATCAAACTCGCCGGCATCAAGTTTCGACAGGCGGGTATTCACGTTGCCACGCAGCCAGTCGACTCGTAGCCCGGGATAGCGTTCACGTATCTGGGTCTGACGCCGCAGGCTGGAGGTGCCGACCAGCGTACCAGCAGGCATTTCGGAGAGATTTGCATAGCGGTTAGAAACGAAGGCATCACGCGGGTCTTCGCGCTCCATAACGAGTGCGAGCTCAAGACCTTGCGGAAAATGTACCGGCACATCCTTGAGTGAATGCACCGCCAGGTCGGCGCGACCATCCAGCAAACCCCGCTCCAGCTCCTTGACAAACAGGCCCTTGCCGCCAACCTTGGCAAGCGGGGCATCCAGCATCTTGTCGCCGCGGGTTTTCATTGTCACTAACGACACCTTGAGATGCGAATGCAATGCTTCGAGACGAGCCGCGACATGCTCTGCCTGCCACAGCGCCAGTGGACTGGCACGG
>CALZHS010000322.1 GCA_945787265.1 uncultured Gammaproteobacteria bacterium
CGAACCGCGATATTGAGCATTGGTTGCATCGATGGAGCCTGATCGTGCCGGAAAAGGCGCGCAGTCTAGCAAAGGGCCTGACAATAGACCAGAAGTATACCCAACGGTGAGTACTGCAAAATGAAGCTGCAAAACATCAAGATCGTCATGGTCGGTACGACCCACCCCGGAAACATCGGTGCCGCTGCCAGGGCCATGAACAATATGGGTATCAGTCACCTCAGCCTGGTAGCTCCGCAGTGCCCGGTCGGGGAGACGGCTTATGCCAGGGCCTCGGGTGCCAATGGCGTGCTCGACAATCGCGAAACCTGTGATGATCTGCCCCGGGCAATTGAGAATTGCAGCCTGGTGGTTGCGGCCAGTGCGCGCCGGCGTTCGTTGCCATGGCCCGAGCTTAGCCCGGCGGAACTGGCGCTTAAGCTGGACTCGATGGATGACTCGAATCACGTAGCGCTGGTGTTCGGACGCGAACATTCGGGCCTGACAAACGAGGAAATCCAGTTATGTAATCAGATGGTCTGTATTCCAGCCAACCCGGAATTCAGTTCACTCAACCTGGCCTCGGCGATCCAGATACTGTGCTACGAGATCTACGCCCGCCTGGGCACAGCAGTGCCGCCCGGCAAGGTGCCGGACGCCCATGATTTGCCGGCGCCGAGTGCCGAGGTCGAAGGTTATATCCGGCATTTGCAGACTACCCTGGAATGCTGTGGATATCTTGATCCGGAGCAGCCGGGCATGATCATGCAGCGCCTGCGGCGCCTTTATCTGCGCAGCCAACTGACCCGCAACGAGATAAATATTTTACGCGGCATGTTGACGGCAATCGAAAAGCAGCAAAACTGAATGTTACAAATCGTTACAAAACGTTACCCGGCTGAAAAGCTTTGTAACAGGCGATTTCTTAGAATCATCTCCGTCATTAATCAACAACGGAGACAATCCATGAAACTTTCTACCAAAATCATTACCGCAGTCTTGCTTATCGCCGGCAGTTCAGGCGTGGTTTACGCGTATAGCAAACATGGCGACTGGGGTATGTCCCCGGAAGAAAAGGTCGAGTTCGTGACCGAGCGCGTCACCAAAAAACTGGAACTCGACAATCAGCAGCAGGAAAACTTCGCTCAGCTGGCGCAGACGGTGGCCCAACTGATGATGGATGCCAGGGCAACCCGGGCACAGCATGTCAACGAAATCGAAGCGCTGCTCGAGGAACCCAGCTTTAACCAGGCACGGGCGCTTGAGCTGGTTCAGCAAAAAACGCAGATGGTCAATGAAAAGGCACCACTCGTTATTTCTTCACTGGCGGTATTTCTCGATTCCCTGACTGCTGAACAAAAACAGGAATTGCAGGGCTTTCTCGAGCATCGTCACAAGCACCATCGTCGGCATGGGGGCGACGAGTAATCCTGTCAATAAATGGCGACGCGGCTGCTCGACGAGTAGCCGCGTTGTACAATGTCGGTCTGCCAGCAATCCGGACCTGTAAATGCGCAAATTATTACTGATCGACGACGATGAAGGACTGGCCGAGCCGTTGCAAAAGTATTTTGCGAAATTCGATATGTCGCTGGACAATGAAACTCAACCGCTAAAGGCGATCGAACGTATCCGGCAGCAGCCCTATGACCTGGTGGTACTGGACGTCATGCTGCCGCAGATCGACGGATTTGAAACCTGCCGTCGCATACGCCATTTCAGCGATATTCCAATCGTGATGCTGACCGCGCGTGGTGAAGTGATGGATCGAGTCGTCGGCCTGGAATTAGGCGCTGACGATTACCTGCCGAAACCTTTCGAACCGCGTGAACTGGTGGCGAGAATCCAGAATATTTTTAAACGCGGTAAAGCAGGGGCTTCCGATACCTTATACCAAATCGGCGAGCTGCTCATAGACCTCGATAAGAAACAACTCTTACACAATGGCGAGGAGTTGACTATTACCGCTACTGAATTTGGATTGCTTGGCCTGCTGGTTAAAAACCAGGATCGCGTATTGTCGCGTGATGAAATCATGCAGGCACTGCGAGGTCTCGATGCCGATATTTACAGTCGGGCGATAGACGTGCTGGTGAGCCGACTCAGGCAGAAACTGCAACACCCCGGGCTGATCCGAACAGTGCGAGGCCAGGGTTACCAGCTCGTGAATCGATAATGTGGTCCTATTTACAAGCTCGCTGGCAAAGTCTGGTTTTCCGGCTTTTGTTTTACTTCCTGATCTCGATGCTGGCGCTTGCTGTCATTCTGGCCGGTAGTTTCGCAAAACGCCTGAAACCACATGTGCAGCATGAAATTCTGCCTAACGTGGAACGCTACATCGAATACCTGATTGACGATATTGGAGACCCGCCGAACCTATCGGTCGCTCAGCAACTGGCTGACCAGCTGCCATTCGAAATCCGCATCGAGGGCCGGGGTGTCGACTGGACATCGAGTCCCAGACTAAAAGCTATCGCAGGTTACGAATTTGAACCGGCACCGCATCCCTACGACAATGTGTATCTAAGCCATCATCGACGCAACCAGTACCTTTTGATCCAAAAACAGGGTTACCAATACCTGTTTGCGGTCGACAACAGTTTTCGCCGGGGCTCCGAACGTCGTCACTGGGTACTATTCCTGTTACTCGGATCGATCCTTTTAGTCCTGTACCTGTTAATACGGCGTATGTTCAGACCAATCGAAGCGATGTCCGCACAGGTCCGAAAAATTGGCGAAGGCGATCTCAGGCAGAATATCCTGACCGAAGGCAAGGGTGAACTTGGTATGCTGGCAGCGGGAATTAACCGTATGTCAGGGCAGATCAAGACGATGCTGGAGAGTAAATCGGCCCTGCTGTTGGCGATCAGCCATGAACTGCGCTCACCGATTACGCGCATGCGTGTCAACCTGGAGCTGCTCGAAGAGAATGAAATCCAGCAAAAACTGATCGATGATATTCGTGAAATGGAAACCCTGATTGCGTCGATACTCGAATCGGAGAAGTTGAATACCAGTCACGCGCCACTCATGTTGAGTCGTTGCCAGATGCTTGGCCTGGTCGAGGAAGTAATCCAGGCGCATCCCGGCCGTAAGCGCATTATATCGAGGCTGTCCCCGGTCGAGCTCGAGGTAGATCGGTTGCGCATCAAGTTGCTGATCAAAAACCTGATCGATAACGCCTGGGATTATTCTATCGAGGATCAGGGAGAGATCGAAATAAGCCTGTCGCATGATCAGGAGAGCGTTAATATCGAAGTGCGGGATCGAGGCGTTGGCATAAAAACCGAGGATATTTCGAGGGTGACCGAGCCTTTTTACCGGCCTGATAGCTCCAGGCAAAGGGATACCGGT
>CALZHS010000323.1 GCA_945787265.1 uncultured Gammaproteobacteria bacterium
CAGATGAAAAAAAACAGGGCCGGGTGCTTTAACCGGCTTTTATCTGGGTTTGTACCAGAGTGACACAGAAATCGGCGCCGATGCTGAGGATATCGTCGTTAAAATCGTAATCCGGGTTATGCATGCTGCAGCCACCGACGCCTTCCACGCCGTTACCGAGTAATACGTAGGCTCCAGGCCGCGCCTGCAGCATGTAGCCGAAATCCTCCGAGGCCATGACCGGGCGGCTGTCGCCGATAACATTTTCAGCTCCGACAACGGTGCTGGCGACGCTGGCGGCGACGGCAGCTTCTGCGGGCGTATTGATCGTCGGTACGAAATTGCGCCGGTAACTGAATTCGTAACTCGCGCCATGGGCGGCGCAGATGCCGCTGACGATGCGCTCCATCGTGCTTTCGATGTGGTCCTGCACGGCCGTCGTCAGGGAACGGGTATCGCCCTTCAGTACGACCTGTCCCGGTACCACGTTAACCGTGCCGTTGGTAATGAACTCGGTGAAGGAAACCACCGCATGATCAATCGGGTCGAGCGTGCGCGATACCAGCGACTGCATCGCGCTTACAATTTCGGCACCGATGACGATGGTATCCTTACCCAGGTGCGGCATCGCGGCATGACAGCCGACGCCGTTGATGGTGATCTCGAAGTTGTCCTCGGCGGCCATGATCGAACCCGCGCGTACTGCGAACTTTCCCGTTGCCAGCGACGGAAAATTATGGATTGCGTAAACCGAATCCACCGGGAAGCGGTCAAACAACCCGTCTTCGATCATCGCCTTCGCACCGTCGCCGTGCTCCTCGGCCGGCTGAAAAATAAACACGGCAGTGCCGTTAAATTCACCCTGGTCGGCGAGGTACTGGGCGGCCCCGAGCAGCATCGCGGTGTGGCCATCGTGACCGCAGGCATGCATCTTACCCTCGTTGACGGACCGATATTCGAAAGTGTTTTGTTCCAGGATTTTGAGTGCATCCATATCGGCGCGTAATCCGATCGCTCGCTCGCTGCCACCTTTTTTGAGTATCCCGACAACCCCGGTATTGCCGACCGAGCTGTGCACCTCGAGGCCGAACCCGGTCAGGAGTTCAGCCACCTTGGCCGCGGTGCGCTGTTCCTCGAAGGCAAGCTCGGGATGACGATGAATATCATGTCGCCATGCCTGCATGGTCTGGTGGAGCGTCCCGGTGTAGGAGGTGAACTTGGTCATGGTGTAAAGTACCGTTACGTATTGGTGTTATCTAATCATGTTCAAACAACATTTGCAGCAACTCAGGGCCAAACTTGCCGAATCCGGCATCGATGTCGCGCTGATTACCGATGATGACTCGGTTTATTACTATACCGGGTACTGCGACTATCTTCACATGGAGTTTGGTCGACCGACAGTGTTGATTGTCCCGGCCGACGGCGAGAGCTTACTCATAACGCCCGCGATTGATTTGAACATGGCACTCGCAAACGCCGAGGTCGACCGTGTTGAGCCCTGGAATGATGGCACCGGTACCGAGTGGCGCGAACACATCCCCGGGAAATTGCAAGGGGTGTCGAGGATTGCGCTCGAAGTGCAGAAAATGCCGGCGCTGGTGCGGGCCTATATTGATTCCCTGGTTGATGCGAGCCGCATTGAAGACATTGCGCCGGTCGTTTCCGCGATGCGGATGATCAAGTCGGCCGAAGAGCTGCAGCTGGCTCGGCACGCGGGAGAGGTTGCGAATGCGATGATGCAGGCAGGGCGCGATGCCATCGCCGATGGCGTCGCCGAGTACGAGGTGGCATTGGCAACCTCGCGGGCTGGCACCACGAAATCGGCCGAACTGCTGGCACAGCACTATGGCGCTGCCGAGATGTCGCCGATTACCCATTTCCTGCAGATCATGGCTTCCGGCGAAGACATCATCAAAACGCATCACCGCGCCTCGAATAAAGTCATGCGCCACGGAGAACCCGTATTCCTGTGCTTCTGTGGAATGACCAACTTTCACAAATTTAAACTCGGCTTTGACCGCACCTTCTGGATTGGAGCGATCCAGGACAGGTCGCAGGAAAAAATCTACCAGATTGCACTCGACAGCCAGGCGGCAGCGTTGCAGGTTTTGAAACCCGGTGTTGTCGCGGAAGAAGTGCACGCCGCCTATGCCGACGTGATTCAATCCGCGGGCTACGACTATCCGTTTCGCTGCGGGCGCGGCACCGGATTCAGTTTCGTCGAACAACCCCAGCTCGTGGTCGGCGACAAGACTGTGTTGCAGCCCGGCATGGTGCTCGCGGTGGACGGCTCGGTGAGCACGGACAGGTTCAGGGCACAGGTGGGCGACAGCTTTATACTGACCGAGGACGGCTATGAAGCGATCACCGCTCATCCGAATGCAATTGATGACGTGATTATTAACCCGGGGGCAGTAGCATGATCGTAAAATCACTGGACGAGCTGATCGACACCGATCGAGACGTACGCGGAGCGGTGTGGGCAAGCCGGCGTTTTTTACTTGCCGAGGACGGCGTTGGTTTCACGCTGACCGAAACCACGGTCGAGGCCGGCGCAGAACAGGTACTCTGGTACAAGCACCATGTTGAGGCGAACTATATTATCGACGGTGAAGGAGAGGTCGAGAACCTCGCCACCGGTGAAGTCTTTGCACTCCGGCCAGGATCGATGTACCTGCTCGACCGACACGAGAAACATCGCTTGAAAGCGTTCACGCGCATGCGCCTGGTGTGCGTATTCACGCCGGCGCTAACCGGACGTGAAACCCACGACGAGGATGGTGCCTACGCGCCACCGGCCGACTAGCTGTTGCATAAACCCCTGGATTTCGCTTGATACTAGTACTCAAATCGAACCGTTTATTCTTGTACCTATATTGATCGGATTGATTTATTTCCGTAATTACCGGATTTTTTCATGAATTTAATCTATTAATTAAAGATTAAAAGTTACTTTTATAAGTATTCCGATGGCTAGAAAAAATCTCTTACTGGTATTGGTGATTTCCATTTTACAACTGTGTACGGTATTCGCATCAGCCGGTGTTTATAAATACCAGGACGAAAACGGCAAATGGCATTTCACCGATAAACCGCCCAAAGACAAATCAACCAGTACCGTCACCACAACTTCTGCTAGCGGAACGGTAAAGGCCGACCTCAAGGATGACCTGCATCAAGCCTTCAATCCGGCGTCGAAAATTGACGAGGCATCGCTGTCGGTGGTTACCGTCGTCACCCCCGGTGGTTCCGGTTCCGGATTTTTTGTCACCAGTGACGGATACATAATTACCAATCGCCACGTGGTCAGGCCAACGACTTCGAGCCAGGCTAAAGAGCAT
>CALZHS010000324.1 GCA_945787265.1 uncultured Gammaproteobacteria bacterium
TTTCGCTAAAATTCACTAATCATAATTAAACTGCCACTTGTGATAATTCACTTTCATGGTCCTTACGGATGATCTCACCGGCCAAGGCCAAATAGGCCAAACTGCCGGCACAGGCCTTGTCGTACAACATCACCGGCAAGCCATGGCTAGGCGCCTCGGCCAATCTGATGTTGCGTGGAATAACCGTGCGGTAGACCTTGTCACCAAAGTGATGAGTTAACTGCTCCGAAACATCGGCGGCCAGATTGTTGCGGCCATCATACATGGTACGCAGCAAACCCTCGAGCCGAATTTCCGGATTGACGCTGATGCGGATCTGCTCGATCGTATCGAGCAACGAGGAAAGGCCTTCGAGCGCATAGTATTCGCATTGCATCGGAATCATAACACCGTCGGCGGCAACCAGCGCGTTGACCGTCAACATGTTCAGTGATGGCGGACAATCAATCAGGATATATTCGTAGTTGTCGCGCACCGTTTCGAGGGCAAGTGTCAACTGCCGTTCACGACCGATCTTGTTCATCAGCTGCACCTCGGCCGCGGTCAGGTCTGCATTGGCCGGTAAAACATCGTAACCGGCCCCGCTCGAAAATTGTAATGCCTGGGTCGCGCTGGCTTCGCCGAGCAACACTTCGCAGACACTGAGCTTCAACTCATTTTTATCGATCCCGCTACCCATCGTGGCATTACCCTGTGGATCCATATCGACCAGCAATACTCGCCGCCTGGTTGCCGCCAGTGCCGCCGCGAGGTTGACCGTGGTGGTGGTTTTACCGACCCCACCTTTTTGATTGGCAATGGTAATGGTCCTGGTCATAACGCTCTAATTGTGACCAGGTTGCGGCTTTCGGCGATGCCGGGTACCTTTATGGCTTTTGTCTGGTAGGCAAACCTGTCGGTATCCAGCTGCCTTACCTCTTCCTGCCTAAGTTCGGTTTTCATGGTAATCAATCGGGTTTTAGGTTCCATCAAGTGGGCAACGCTATCGCAAAATTCCGCCAGCGGTGCATAGGCACGGCTGACAATGAAATCCAGCGCGTCCGGCGCATGATAGTCCTGAACCCGTGACTGCACAACTTGCACATTTTTCAGCCCACAGTGCGCAATCGCCTGGCGTATGAACCGGGTTTTACGCGCATTGCTGTCGAGAACAATCCAGATGGCGTCAGGCATGGCAATCGCAAGCGGTATTCCGGGCAGACCCGCACCGCTACCAACATCAATCGCTTTACGGCCGTTAACCAGCAACGGCAAAACCGAGAGGCTATCCAGCAGGTGGTAACTCAGCATGCGCGGTAACCCGTTAATCGAGGTCAGGTTATAAACCTGGTTCCACTTTTCAAGCAGCTGCAGGTACTCGATTAATTGATCGTGCTGAGACTGTTGGAGCGTGATTCCCAGCGCCTCGGTGCCTGCGCGGAGTTCACCGGCGAGATTCATTCAAGCCGTCTTCCTGGCTCGGTATTGATGCCGCTTAAGGTGCACCAACAACAAAGAAATAGCGGCCGGGGTAATACCCGAAATGCGGCTTGCCTGACCAATCGTAGCCGGACGATGCTGCGCCAGCTTCTGGCAGACTTCATTGGAAAGCCCATGCACCTCGCTGTAGTCGAGGTCTTCTGGTAACTCGGTTTGCTCGTGCTGAGTGGCTTTTTCAATTTCCTGTTGCTGGCGATCAAGATAGCCGGCGTACTTGGCATTGACCTCGGCCTGGGCGTGTACCTTTGGCGGAAAAGATCCGCTATCTTTAATAAAAGGTATCAGGTGACCGATTTCAATTTCGGGGCGTTTCAGCATTTCGCTATATCGATATTCACGCGTTACCGGCTTGCGTAAAACTTCACCGAGGGCCAGGGCCGCGTCCGTATCGGGCCGCAACCATTGATCGCGCAGTGCCTGGTTCAGCCGTTCAAGCTGTTCACGATACTGTTCGAAAGATTGCCAGCGCCTGTCTTCGACCAGGCCGAGTTCACGGCCCGTTTCGGTCAGACGCAGGTCCGCATTGTCTTCGCGCAGCATCAGCCGGTACTCGGCGCGCGAGGTAAACATGCGATAAGGTTCGTTGGTGCCGCGGGTGATCAAATCATCGACCAGCACGCCCAGGTAAGCTTCTGAACGCTTCAGTTCGAGCGGCTTTTTACCCTGCACCCTCGCCGCCGCGTTGGCGCCAGCCATCAATCCCTGCGCCGCCGCCTCTTCATAACCGGTCGTACCGTTGATTTGTCCGGCAAAATACAGGCCTTCGATGAACCGGGTTTCCAGTGTCGTGCGCAGATCGCGCGGATCAAAGAAATCGTACTCGATCGCGTATCCCGGGCGCGTTATCTGCGCCCGCTCGAATCCGACCATGCTGTTCACGAACTTACGCTGCACGTCGAAGGGCAGGCTGGTGGATATTCCGTTGGGGTAAACCTCGCCGAGTTTCAGGCCCTCGGGTTCAACAAACACCTGGTGCGAATTCTTGTCGGCGAAGCGCACGATTTTATCTTCAATCGAAGGACAATAGCGCGGACCAACACCCTCGATATCACCACTGAACAGCGGCGAGCGGTGCAGACTTTCGCGGATGATATCGTGGGTTTCAGCATTGGTATGGGTAATATGACAACTGATCTGTTGCGGGTGCATATCAAGGCTGCCCATGGTTGAAAATACCGGCAGCGGGTCATCGCCGGCCTGCTCCTCGAGCCGCGTGAAATCGATTGTTTTGCGATCGATGCGCGGCGGGGTCCCGGTTTTTAAACGACCGATTCGAAACGGACGCGCGCGCAGTCGTTCGGCGAGTGCGGTCGCGGGCGGATCACCGGCACGCCCGCCGGCATAGTTCGAATCACCGATATGAATCTTACCATCGAGAAAGGTGCCGACGGTCAGTACCACGCAGGGTGCATAAAAACGCACCCCCATTTGTGTCACTACACCTTCAATCGCAGTTCCGTTTTCGAGCAGGTCAACCACGGGCTGCTGGAATATCGACAGGCCCGGCTGGTTTTCGAGCTTTTCGCGAATCGCCATGCGGTACAGTTGGCGGTCAGCCTGGGCGCGTGTCGCGCGCACCGCGGGGCCCTTGCGGCGATTCAGTATTCTGAACTGGATTCCGGCCCTGTCGGCGGCAAGCGCCATTTCGCCACCGAGGGCATCGATTTCCTTGACCAGGTGACCCTTGCCGATACCGCCGATTGCCGGGTTGCAGGACATCTGTCCCAGGGTTTCGATACTGTGCGTCAGCAGCAGCGTCTCGACACCCATGCGCGCAGCCGCGAGCGCGGCCTCGGTGCCCGCATGCCCGCCGCCGACCACGATCACATCGAAACGCTTG
>CALZHS010000325.1 GCA_945787265.1 uncultured Gammaproteobacteria bacterium
GGAATCAGGCTCAATATGATCCAGCGCGATGTCCAGTACCGCACCGCAGTCCTGCTCGATCTTCAGCTCCAGCATTTCATCGGCGCGGGTTTTACCACGGTTTATGGCAGTGATCGGAATACCCGTTCGCTGCGCCTCGCGCACGAAGCGAAAACCCGAGTACAGCATTAGAGAGGAACCTACAACCAGCATGGCATCGGCCTGCGCCAGCGCGTCGAAGCATTCCTCGACCCACGCGCGGGGTACGGTTTCGCCAAAAAACACGACCCGGGGTTTCAATACCCCACCACAGGAAGCACAGGCGGGTACATCAACCCCATCCTGGTCGAAATGGTCCAGTAAAGCATCGCCATCCGGAGCGATATCAGCCGATAGTTCTGCCAGTAACGGGTTTCGTTCGAGTAACCGCTGCTGCATCGCTTCCCGCGCGCTGGAATCGCCGCAGTCGAGGCAGACCACTCTCGCCAGGGAACCGTGCAGCTCGGTAACCTCGCGGCTACCGGCGCGCTGATGCAATCCATCGACATTTTGCGTAACCGTTCTCGCCAGTCGACCCATCTGTTCGAGACGAGCCAGTGCCCGGTGGGCCGGGTTCGGTGCAGCACGACTGAATCGTTGCCAGCCGATAAACGAACGCGCCCAGTATCGCTGCCTGGCCTCGTGCTGTTCGACGAATTCACGATATTCAATCGGTTTCTGGTGCTTCCAGTTACCACTATCATCCCGATAGTCGGGGATACCGGAGGCGGTGCTGACCCCGGCGCCGGTGAGCACGAAGATGCGCCCGTGTTGATTGATAAAATCGGCAAGTAATGATGACATAGACATCAGTTTATCAAACCCAAACGAGGCAATAACGCTTTTATCCGCTGTTGCTCTTCATTTATTATGGCGCCATGGCCATAAGCACAACCTGTATCGGCGCTTACCCGAAACCCGACTATATCCATATTGGCAACTTCGCGGAAACCGAGCAGCAGGATAACGGCGTTACCCGCGCTTTTACCTATACACAGGACAGCGCTGCCGAGGTACCCGAAGCAATGCTGATCAGGGCAACCGGGGAAGCCATCCGCGACCAGCTCGACTGTGGCATTGATATTCCAACGGACGGGGAGCAACGCCGTGAAAACTATATTCACTATCACTGCCGTCACCTCGACGGCTTCGATTTCAGGAACCTGACCAGCAAGGTACACCGCAACGGCGCCGCGGTGGCCGATCTTCCCACGATTAACGCAAGGATCGAACCCCATGGTGATCATTTTCTCGATCGGGACTTCCGGATAGCGCAGGGGTTTAGCGACCGTCCGATCAAGATTACGCTGCCGGGGCCCCTGTCGATCATCGATACGACAGCAAACCTGTATTACCGGACCGAGCGTGAACTCGCTTATGACCTGGCAACTGCGCTCAACTTTGAAATTCGAGCACTTGCGGCAGCAGGCTGCCAGTATATCCAGATCGACGAACCCCTGTTTGTGCGCAAGGTGGATGACGCTCTCGCCTTCGGAATCGAGTGCCTTGACCGTTGTTTTGATGGCGTACCCGACCATGTTACGCGGGTCATGCACATGTGCTGCGGCTACCCCGGTCACGTCGACGACGAGGATTATTTAAAAGCAGATCCCGGTTGTTATTTTCAACTTGCCAGGTCGATTGACGGCACCGGAATCCACCAGGTTTCGATCGAGGACGCGCATTGCCTGAACGATTTGCAGCTACTCGAAAACTTTGTCGACACCGCAGTCATTCTCGGCGTCGTCACGATCGCAAATAGCAGGATAGAATCAAGTGAATATATTCAGCAACGCCTCGAGTCCGCGCTCAGGCATATCGACGCGGACCGTCTACTGGCCGCCCCCGACTGTGGTTTAATGATGATCGGGCGTGACCTGGCGATGGCGAAACTGAAAAACATGTGCCGTGCCGCACAGGCTATCTGAATAAAGATCACCGAAAGCTGGAACTCGTTAAACTCAACAACAGGTCAGTCAAATGCCGATAGATCTCAGCAACAAGAAAATCATCATGATCCACGGCCTGGCATCCAAGCCGCCGCAGAACGTGACGCACCAGCTATGGCGCCAGACCCTGACCGAAAATATTCGCGTCAGTCACCGCCAGCTCGCACGCAAGCTTGATAAACATCCCGAGGTTTTCGAGTCCGCGTACTGGGCCGACGTTGTGCCGCACCATGTTCCGGATGACAGGGGTTACATCAAAAAGCTGCAGGTACAGGTAGACAAGGTTATGGCAGAACGACGTGCCGTCAAAGACAGGTTCCACGTGGGCATGGGCGAAAAGGTTTCCGGTTTTTTCAAGGACCGCGGTATCGACCTGGTGAAACTGCTCGCCGGTGCCCTGACGGTTAAAGACGATGTCATGACTAACTTTTTGCGCGAGACCGAACTCTACGACCAGGACCAGTATATTGCCGACCTGATGCGCGCGCCGCTGGAAAATGCGCTGCGCAGAGCCTGGGACGATGGGCGCGAACCCGTCATCATCGCCCACAGCATGGGCACTTTTATCGGCTATGACGTACTGTGGCGATTTTCGCATCGCAAAACTGCCGGCTTTAAAATCTATAATAAAAAACGGGTGCGGATGTTTATTACCATGGGCTCGCCGCTCGGCGATTCGACGATAAGAGACATGTTGTTTTCAAAGCATCACAAGCCTCACAGCTCGAGACATTTCCCAACCAATATCGACTTCTGGCACAACTACGCGTGCCTGGGCGATGTGGTTTCACACCAGAAAAATTTCGACGCCGTTTTTTATGAACCGATGCGCAAGCTAAAGCTGCTGCCGAAAAGGCCGAAGTTCCGTGCCATCGATTACGTGGGCTTGCATAATCCATTCGAAGTGGTAACTCATCCCGGCAACCGCAAACGTGAAAAACGTAACCCGCATAAGTCCTACGGTTACCTCGCGCAACCACGGCTGGGAAGCTGGATTGCAGATTACCTGCTGGATCGACTGCGCTAGGTCAGCCGTCGATATCAGGTTGCTGGCGGTTTTACCCTGGTTACTGCGCTTCCGGAAATATTGTCGAAGCTGCAGATTCGATTACGACCACTCTGCTTTGCCTGGTAAAGTGCGATATCCGCCTGCTCGATCAATAGCGTGCTGCTTTTATCGTAGATCGGCACCATGGCCGCCACACCGATGCTGACGGTCACGTAAGGCGAGACGCTCGAAGTGACGTGGGGCATCCTGGCATTTTCGACCGCAGACAGGCAATCTTCGGCAACCTTAAGGGCACCCTCCAGATCGGA
>CALZHS010000326.1 GCA_945787265.1 uncultured Gammaproteobacteria bacterium
GGCGCAAATGACAACGATATTCTTTTTCAAAAGGTTACCGAAGGACTTGCCGATAGCTGGCTGGTTAATTCGAAAGGCAACAAGATACTCAGTATGGCGATCGAGAACGCAACCACGCAATTATTCGCCAGCCAGGAATTTGTCGCCAATCTGGTACTCGATACAGAACAAGAAAAAGGATTCTTCGATAGCCTGTTTTCGATGATGGGCAAAGACGATGAGGCTGGGTCCACCGAAGATAAGAGCCCGGTCAACCGGTACGTGTTACAGGCACATGCAGCACAGGCCTTTTCCGAAATTAATACATTAAAAATCGGCTCGATCCAGCACTACATGATGGAAGGTGACTGGCCAGACAGTCTTTCGGCGATGGGATTTTCCGAGTTGTCTTTTAATAATAGCGAAACCATTTCCTACGTTAACTTACAACCTGACGGCAGCATGGTAGTGGAATTGAAAGAGATGTTTGGCAACGATAAGGTCATAACCCTTAGCCCTGAAGTCGACGATGGCAATATGAGCATGAATCGATGGCATTGCAGTAGCAACCTGGCACAAGGCTACCTGCCGAAAAACTGCGAGGGAATATAGCGGCACCCTTTTTGATCTAAACTGCCTGATAAGCGACCGAGTCCACCAGTTTAATTAAGCCTCCCTCGTGAACACGTGCAGTAATGCCACCATGACCGCGCATCGCGTTATAACCGCCAACTCCCAGTAGACGCTCCATTTTACTGCAGGGATGACAGGCTCCAGTAAACTCCAGCAGGGCATCACCGACGCGGAAGTGCTTGTCTTTCAGCGCCAGCAGGTTGATCCCGGACACCACGATATTGCGTCTTAACAGCGAAGGATCTATTGCTTCCAGGCCGAGACAGGCAGCAATTACTGCCAGGTGCTCATACTGAATCAACGTCACCTGCCTGGGGCTTTCGGGGCGGCCCTTGAAACGATCACCTTCAAGTCCTGTGCCGCTGTTGGCCCGGACCGACTCGAGTACCGTCATCGCCTCAGTCCTCGAGGGTCTAATTCCAATCCATTCCACCCGCCCGATCTGGGGCAGCGTGTCCATTAATATCTGCAACGGTCTGGATTCGGACATGTGCTTATTCCTTAATACAAAAACGGAAACAGCATTGAAAACCTGCTCGGTTGGCACTCAAGCCACGGCGTGTTCGTCCGGCTCCCGAAGCTGTTCGCCGTTGGCAACAATACCGAGCTTTTGGAATAACTCACTGTCGACATTTTGTTCCGGGTTCGGTGT
Organism: uncultured Gammaproteobacteria bacterium; assembly: GCA_945787265.1. Lineage (GTDB taxonomy): Bacteria > Pseudomonadota > Gammaproteobacteria. The sequence goes on from CALZHS010000326.1 coordinate 1,265, forward strand.
AGTCAACAGCGTATCGCCGTAGAAAATTGAATTGGCGCCCGCAAGAAAACACAGTGCCTGCAATTCCTCGGTCATCGCGGTACGGCCCGCGGAAAGGCGCACCACCGATGCCGGCATCATGATGCGAGCGACCGCGATGGTACGCACGAAATCAATCGGATCGAGTTCGTCCGTTCCGTACAGCGGCGTATTCTCGACCTGCACCAGCAGGTTGATGGGCACACTCTGCGGGTGTTCCGGCAGGTTCGCAAGCTGCTGCAGCAATGCGGCACGATCCTTGTCGCTTTCACCCATGCCGATAATGCCGCCGCAGCAGACATTGATGTCCTCGGCACGCAGATTCTCGAGCGTATCGAGGCGATCCTGGTAGCTTCGCGTGGTAATGATCTGCTGGTAATACTCGGGCGAGGTATCCAGGTTGTGATTGTAATAATCAAGCCCGGCCTGTTTCAGTTTGCGAGTCTGTTCGCGGGTCAGCATGCCGAGCGTGACACAGGACTCCATGCCCAGTTCCTTGACGACGCTTATCATCTCGATCACCTTGTCGAGGTTCTTGTCGGTTGGATTGCGCCAGGCCGCGCCCATACAGAAGCGGGTCGCACCATTTTGCCTGGCATTCATGGCCGCGGTGCGTACTTCGTCAATCGGCAACAAACGTTCGCGCTCGAGCCCGGTGTCGTACTTGGCACTCTGCGGACAGTAGGCGCAGTCTTCCGGGCAGGCACCGGTTTTAATGCTCAACAAGGTGCTGATTTGCACCGCGTTGGGATCGAAGTTTGCGCGGTGCGTGGTCTGGGCCCGGAACAACAAATCGTTGAAAGGCTGTTCGAAAAGGGTTTTAATTTGATCGAGCGTCCAGTCATGGCGGACGGATTGCACTACATCGGTCATCGAAAGTCAGGCCGTAATCAAAGGAGAACGCCAAGTCTATTGCAAGACAGGGAATAGTCAATGTCAGCAAAATACCTTCAGCGCGGCCTGGCCCGCTTCATCAATCATCTGTTTGCACCCGGGGTTTGTCTTGCTTGCGGTTCCGAGATTAGCAACGCAAACTCATTGTGCCCGGACTGCAGCGCACGTCTGCAAAGGGTGCCGAATCCCTGTCAGTACTGCGGGCAACCAAATCCTGTCAGCGGCCTGGTCTGCCCAGCGTGCCTGCTGAATCCACCGCGCTGGCAGAAAATGATCGCACCATTGCAGTACCGGGGGCTGGCGCGTCGTTACCTGCTGCAACTCAAGTTTTCCGAAGCACACTACCTGGCGAAGACATTATGCGACCAATGCCTTGCCCCGTTTCAAGCGAACTCGCCCCAGCCGCAGGTACTGATACCGGTGCCATTACATCGAACACGCCTGCTCGAACGCGGATACAACCAGGCCCGGGAAATTGCCGTTACCTTCTCGAGAGCCTTCGGGATACCTGTCGATCGAAACGCCTTGACCCGGCTGCGGGCGACACCGGGTCAATCGGGTTTGAGCGCTGCTCAGCGCGCCAGTAATGTCCGCCATGCGTTTGCTTACGCGCCGAAGCGCGAGTATCGACATATCGCGCTCGTTGACGATATCGTCACGACGGGTTCAACGGTGAGCGAGATTACCAGAACGCTACACCGTGCCGGGGTGGAATACGTCGAGGTCTGGGCGTTGGCGCGGGTTTACCGCCGCTAAACCGCCATCCCCGCACTCTTTTATCGTCATCCCCGTGCAAGCGGGGATGACCTGCTTCAACCGTCGAAGTTGACGATGCGCTGGTTGATTTTTTCGGCCCAGATCCTGGGCCCGGTCTGGTGCACCGACTCCCCGGTGTGGTCGACTGCGACGGTAACCGGCATATCTTCGAGTTCAAACTCGTAGATCGCCTCCATACCGAGCTCTGGAAACGCGACTACTTTCGAAGCCTTGATCGCCTGCGCCACCAGGTAAGCCGCGCCACCGACCGCCATCAGGTATACCGATTCGTGATCACGGATCGCCTCGATTGCGGCGGGCCCGCGCTCTGCCTTGCCGAT
>CALZHS010000327.1 GCA_945787265.1 uncultured Gammaproteobacteria bacterium
GAAGTCACCGACCCGACCTGCTGTGCGCCAATGAATACCGGGTCACCGCCATGGGCGCTGCCCACATCGCAATCGACTGTCATCGATACCAGCAGCTTGCGCGGTCCGCGTTCGATTTGCTCGAGCAAGGCCTGTTAGCCGATAAAGCCGTCCTTGTCGAGCCTGACGAAACGATCGAGCCTTGCCTCGAACGGATTGTGTTCATAGATCAGGTCTGCCTTCCAGTGCAGGTAGCCCTTTTCCAGGCGCATCGATTCGGTTGCGTAGAGTCCGAAGTAACCGAGATCGAACGCTTTTCCGGCCTCGTTTATGGTCTGCCACACCAGGTAAAGCTGCTCATTCGGTACGTGCAGTTCGTAGGCAAGTTCACCCGAGAAGCTGACGCTCATCGCGGTTACCGCGGCATGACCGATGAACATCTGCCGGCAGCGTAACCAGGGAAAAGCCGCGCTTGACCAGTCGCAGCGCGGGGATACCGACTGTAACAGTTCGCGTGACTTCGGCCCCGCGACCACCAGGATGGTATGGCTGCTCGCCATTTCGGTGATGGTGACCGTATCGGGCCTGTATCGATTCAGCCAGTCGCGATCGTGCCATTCGGCCGCCGCGGCCGAGCCCCACCAGTAGCGATTCTCGCCCAGTTTTACCAGGGTGGCCTCGCTCAGAATATTGCCTTTTTCGGTGAGCAGGTAACACAGGCCAAGCTTGCCGATTTCGGTCGGCAGGCGCCCGCAAATCATGTGGTCGAGAAATGCTTCGACTCCCTCACCGCTGATTTCATAGCGGTTAAAGCCGGACACTTCCATGATGCTGACCTGCTGCTGCAGGTGCTGAACCTCTTTCGCGATTACTGCTTTGGTCGGCGTAAAGCGGTAGCTGTGCTCGTCAACGAAACCGGCATCCGGTTTGAAAAACAGTGCCCGCTCCCAGCCGTTGACGACACCCCAGGCGCAGTTCATCTGATCGAGTACCGCGTACAGCGGCGTGGTGCGCGCCAGCCGCGCTGCCGGGCGATGTTCGTGCGGCAGGTGGTAGTGAAACTCGTTCTGGTAGTCTTCGATCGCTTTCAGGCAGGTGTGTTCGGTGTTGGCGTACCGGGTGAAGCGCCGCGGATCGAGAAACCAGGCGTCCCATTCGCATTCGCCATGCACGATGATTTCGGCGAGCAGCTTGCCGTGACCACCGGATTCGCCGATACCCGCGCGCAGACCGATAGCGCAGTAGGCGTTTTCGATGCCAGGAATCGGGCCAATCAGCGGTGCCCCGTCGATGGTGTAGGTTATCGGACCGTTGATGACCGTGTGGATACCGGCCTCGGTGAGCGCGGGCAGGCGCTCGAATATGCGCTCCATGTTGTCGAGGCAGCGGTCGAGATCGGAAGGGCACAGGGCCTGGGTAAAATCGGGATCGATACCGTCCATACCGAAGCTTTTGCAACCTTGCTCGTAGACGCCAATCAGCAGTCCCAGCTTTTCCTGGCGGCTGTAAAAATCGTCTCCGGGATCGCGGATGATCGGCACTCGAAAGTCGAGCGCCTCGAGTTCGGGCATCGTATCCGTCAGGAAATACATGTGCTCCATCGAGGTGACCGGATGCGTCACCCCGAGCATGTTGCCAACCTCGTTAACGCGATACCCGCTCGCGTTGACGACCTTCTCGCAGGTGATATCACCGTGCTTGCTGTGGACGATAAATTCGCCGTTGGGCTTCCGGGTGATGTGTTCGACCGGATTGAAGCGCGAAACCTCGGCACCGGCCTCGCGCGCCCTGCGCGCCAGCGCAAAGGTGATCCCGGCAGGGTCGATATCGCCATCGAGGGGGTCCCACCAGGCGCCAAGTAAGCCCTGGGTACTGATGAGAGGATGGCGCTTGCCAACTTCTGCGGCGTCGATAAATTCCATGTCGATACCCATGCCGGCCGCCATGCCGATATAATGGCGATAGGTGTCGACCTGGTCGCGCGTATGCGCGAGCCGCATTCCGCCGGTAATATGATAGGAAATCGGGTTCTCGGGGTCGGCGGCGAGTTCACGGTACAGGTCGATACTGTGACGCTTCAGTGCAACCATGGTTTGATTGCCGCCAAACTGGGTGACCTGTGCTGCCGCGTGCCAGGTCGAACCCGAGGTTAACTCGTCGCGCTCGACCAGTACCACGTCGATCCAGCCCTCGCGGGTTAAATGATACAGGGTTGAACAACCCGCAATGCCACCGCCAATGACGACCACGCGTGCATGTGATTTTAAGCTGTTGTTTGCCATAGGCCCTGAACCGGAAAATTTCGTTAATGATGCCGATTTGATATTCGTTGACAACCAATAATTAGGCTGCGTGATCTAAATTCCTGGTAGACGACTGTTCCTTCAATGTATCCTGGAGCCGATTTCCCGGGTCCTGGTTCTGGTCGTTTGATGATGCTCGAGTTTTGTAGCGAGACAGTGTTGTAAAAGCGATGTTAAAATTTTAAGGTTAAAAAATACCAATAACAGGGAGTTCAAACATGAAAAGAACTTTACTCACCGCAGTCGCTCTTGTGTTATTAAGCGGCGCACAGGCCGATGTGCTGATCACAATCAAGGATGGCAAGGGACGCACGAGTGCGTTTAGTAGCGATGGCAAGATGGCACGCATCGAAGACAAACAAATGCCGGGTCACGCCATCATCAATTACCAGAGTGGCGAGTTCTTTATGGTGGACTCGAAACGTAAAGAAATTATGCGGACTGTGATCGAGAGCGGAGGCGTTGCCGACGATAGCTCGACAGTTAGTGTAAGCCTTAAAGACAAGGGTGGCGGTCAGAAGATCGCGGGCTACTCGACGCGCAAATATGAAATGAACGCGAACGGGGAGCCCTGTGGCACGGTTTATGCGTCGAGCAAGTTGCTTCAAAACAAAGATGTACAGGCCATATTCGAGTCGATGCGTAATATGCAACAGTTCTCACGCAACATGACGGGCGGCATGGGCGGGATGATGTCGGTCTGCCAGCAGGCCAACATGCAGCTGGCGGAAGTTATCGAATCGAGCGGGGCGCCCATGAAGGTAATCGATGAAAACGGCAAGCTGGTGTCAGAAGTCCTCGCGGTGGATACGAACAAGAAATTCCCTGCAAATCACTACGACCTGCCCGCCGGCATGAAGGTTGTCGACCTGAGCGAGAGGATGAACCAGGCGACGCAGCAAACCCAGGAAATGATGGAAAACATGCCCGATATGAATGAGCTGATGAAGCAAATACAGCAGGGCGGCGGCCAGATGACCGAGGAA
>CALZHS010000328.1 GCA_945787265.1 uncultured Gammaproteobacteria bacterium
GCTCGGAATCTATCACAAGATTTCGAATATTGAAATTGCCGCTGACTAATCGAGTCTCAGCGTATGATTTCTCGATAGCGGACCCTCGATTAGCCGAGCCAGGAGGCTATCTTCGGCCAGGAACGGGCGCTGAATCGATCGGTAATTAAGAATTGTGTCCCCTGATCGCCCATTGCACTAGCGACTTGTGCCAGGCGAATTCGATTAATTTTTGTAATTTTCTTTCGTAACCGAGCAGGATTGGCTGCAGCACGCCCGGCCAGCTCGACAAGTCGCGAACGAACACGCTTGTTTTCGTCATGGGTTGAAACACCTCGAGTGTCTCGGTCGCTTTAATTTGCTCAATATAGGCTTGCGGTACTATATCCATCGTCGCATAGGCATTTAGCAAATAGTCGAGATACTCCCGGGTGGGCTTCAGCCCGTTGGCGATTCGCGTGGTGCGATAATAGTAATAGTGGATACCATCGGCCTCTCTGAAAACCTTTTCATGGACTCGCAGAAACGGCTCTCCCTCGAAGTAATCCATGCGCCGGGCGTCTCTCTCGAGGATCAGGTAGATCTTGCCGTAAACCACGCTGCCATCGCTCGGATCGGCCGAGGCGTAGCCGTGCTGATCATAGAATCCCGGTTGGGAAAATTGCAGTGAGGCGTTCTCGAGAACATGGTCAAAAGAAGCAAACACCTTGATGCGTCGCTGCGCCAGCACGCTTTCATCAAGATTCGCACCGAAGGTGAAATAGTGGACCTTTCTGTCATAACGCGGCCACAGTACTCGCATCAGGTTGGCCCATTCGGATCCGAGTATCCACAGTATTGCTCGCAGCAACGATTAGCCTCCTAAAAATGAGTTGTCGTGATGGCGCGCCGGGTTGACTCCGTTGAGTCTGAGCCACGTCGTTAAACTAATTGCATAAGATAGATTAAATACAACGCACTTAAAAGCACAGGATTGCCCGCATTTCATTGCCGGGTATGCAGGATCAGCCCCAGCGTCGATCTCTGAAGCCTGTTGTTTCCAGCGAGCTTCTGATTACTCCAGCGATCTCGACTGCCGATATATACGAATTGAGGGTTTGTTTTCTCGATAACAGGCGCTCAGGACGGCACCCCGGGCTTCGTTCTTCGGCCAACAGCGTGCCTCCTTCGTTGATCCCGCTTGCAAACCACTGTATCTTGCTTCAGGTGACAGACCATGGCACGAACCTGAACAATTTTGATTTTTCAGGACCTTGCCGCGCTAGAAGGCAACACGATATGAATTCTAATTCCACCGTGATCTCTGTCAGCCGATCTGCCAACCACAGGGTAGTGCTAACCTCAATTAGCTTATTGCTTTCTGCCTGTGCCACATCAATTCCATCACACAAAGCAGATGGATTTTCTTTTCTAGAAACCACCATCGATGACGTTCACGCGGCTATAAAAGATCAAACCATTGACTGTGAGTCAATTACCAACGGATTCCTCGGTCGCATTAAAAAGTATGATGAAATCAGTAACCTGAATTCCATCATTTATATTAATCCGAATGCGATCAAAAAGGCTCAAGCCTTAGACAAGAAATACCAAAAGACGAAAACGATGCAGAGCCTGCATTGTGTTCCCGTTATATTAAAAGATAACTTTGATACCGCTGATATGCCTACTGAGGCTGGCTCAATCGCTTTGTCTGGGTCTATTCCTCCAGATGATGCCTATATGGTCAAAAAGCTGCGGCAGGCCGATGCTATCATCATCGCCAAGTCCAACATGGGGGAATGGGCATTTAGTCCCTATAATACGATCAGTTCCACCCATGGTGAGACCAGAAACGCCTATGACCTTAGCCGCGTGCCCGCCGGGTCCAGCGGTGGCACTGCTTCCGCGATTGCTGCGAATTTTGGGGTAATCGGCATGGGCTCCGATACCGGAAATTCGATTCGAGGACCGGCATCACATTTAGCCCTGGTCGGGGTTCGCTCAACCATTGGGGTCACTAGCCGGGATGGTATGGTGCCCCTGTTACTGAACCGGGATGTCGGTGGCCCGTTGATGCGCACAGTCTACGATACCGCCAGGGTTTTCAATGTTATCGCGGGTTATGATCCTGCGGATCCTGATACAAAAAGTTATGCAAACCATAAGGTAGATGACTACGCTGCCCATTTAACCCGCGACGGCCTTTCCGGGGTACGGCTTGGTGTATTAAGGCAAATCTATGATTCAAATACCGCAGACAAACGAATCCTGGCGGTGTTTGACCAGGCGCTGAAAGATTTGAAATCATCGGGTTCGATAATTGTTGACCCGATTACCATCCCAAACTTCGAAGAACTGGTTAAAGCAACCGGGTTTTGCAGTCGATTTCGACACGATATTAATAACTATCTGAAGACGCTGGCGAATAACACTGACGTTAAGGCGCTAGAAGATATCGTCGAACAGAAAAAATTTCGACCCGAAAACAACGGTGCGATGAAATGGGCGATGAGTACCGGTGTTGATATCAAACCCACCGACCAGGACCCTCCATGTATCGATGTAGAAGGTGATCCACGAAGAAAGGCCCTGCTAACTGCAGTGGTGACGACGATGGACAGCTTGAAACTAGACGCTCTCATCTACCCCTCCTGGAGTAATCCCCCTCGGAAAATCGGCGATTCGGAGAGCCCGCATGGTAATAACAGCCCGGTAATTGCCCCTCATTCAGGACAACCCGCGATTACCGTGCCGATGGGTTATGTCGACAATAATTTACCACTGGGTTTACAAATACTAGGCAGACCGTTCAGCGAAGAAAAACTATTTCGATATGCCTATGCCTACGAACAAGCTACCCACCATCGAAAACCGCCACTATTGTTTCCATAGCCGTGGTCAGTCGCTGACCATAAATCATTCCAAACTCAGGTACCCTCTTTTCATGAATGTCTGTTTCGGGTCGTGAATCGCCGCTGATATATCGAGTCTGCGCGTCATCCCTCTCCAAAGGAGACACTCAAGAGCCAGGTGTGGGCGGCACTCTTCGGCCATTAACGGACGCACATCTGTTACTCGTAAGTAGATCTTAGGACTATACGGTTATCTAAAATAGATCCGCTCCAACCAGACGCTTTTTTTATCAGTACTGTGTGCATTTACGCCAAACACCCACACGCCACCATCATCCGCGAGCATGCCCCTTGGTATCGTCTTCGAATCCATAGAAACTTTAGCGTACGCAGAGATCTCGCGGTCCTTATTTAGTGAGACCAGGTAGGGATTATCTTTGGA
>CALZHS010000329.1:0-2533 GCA_945787265.1 uncultured Gammaproteobacteria bacterium
CAATCCCCTTTTCACGCAGCAGCGAAATCATCGACTCCGCCCAGCGCCGTCCCATTTCGCTGGCGCGATTGCCGACCGCCATGAAATCGGTGGTCAGTGCGGGACGAATGTCGTCGACCAGGCCACGCGCAAGATGCGCCGAACTCGGCAGCTCGAACAATATCGTCTCGCCGCTGGCGAACAGCACCGCGTAACGGCAGATGTTGTGCATGGTCCAGACCTGCATGTTGCGGGTGCCGGTGGCGTAACGGATATGCACCGGATCGAACAACACGATCGCCGGGCATTCGGCTTCGATCAATCTTTTCGTGACCTGTTCGACGCGATAGTTCTGGATTCGGCGCTGTGTATCAGCGTCGACAACCGCTGGAAAATCTGCACCCATTATCAATAAAACCTGATATGCGAAACAATGAATAATCATACAGGCAGCAGTAAATAAATCGACATCTTTGGCGACGGGTGACGAACCCGCTGGATCGGCGTATTCTTGTCGCAACAATAGCATCGAAGTGAGGTGGAACATGAACCTGGAACGGGTTGTTTTTGGCTTTGTGATTATCCTGGCACTGGCTTTCACCTATGCCTTCGTCATGGGGGATATCGATAACGCCAGCCACCACAACGTCTGGTTGTTGACGATTGCAATCCTGATCAACCTGATCGCGACCGGGCTCAAGCTCGGTGATCGCTCCCAGGTCGGCGCGCTGCTGCTGGCGAGTAGCCTCGTGGCAGACCTGCTGCTGATCACTGCGCGCGTTATCTGGGTCATCGATGAAAACCAGACCGCACTCGGACCCAGCCCCGAGTCGATGGCCAATATCGTGTCGCTCGCAGGCGGTGCACTTTTAGCCAGCATCGTCACCGTCGTTATCCTGGTCAGCGACACGCTGATCTCCCGTCGCTAGTAATTCCTTGGCGACTACCTCAGAACTTGACCGCGTCTCGATGGTGGTCCTGCGCTATATGCGCGGGCCGGTTTTTGTACTGATTGTGGTTTACGCGATTGGGATTACCGGCATGGCGCTGATTCCGGGCCGGGATGCAGACGGCAACGTGGAATACATGAACCTGTTTCACTCCTTTTACTTTTTCACCTATACCGCAACCACGACCGGTTTTGGCGAAATCCCTTCCGAATTTACCGACGAGCAGCGTCTATGGGCGATTCTCTGTCTTTACATGGGCGTGGTTGCGTGGCTATACGCAATCGGATCGATTTTTCGCCTGGTGCAAAATCCGCATTTCCTGCTGGCACTCGGGGAGCATCGCTTCGCGAAGAAGGTGCGGCGTATTCAGCATCCGTTTTACATAATCTGCGGTTTCGGAGATACCGGCAGCCTGCTGGCACGCGGCCTCAGCGATCACTGGATGCGTGCAGTCATCATTGACATCGATCCGGAACGCATCAAGGCGCTCGGACTACGAGACTACCGCGTCAGCATGCCCGGCCTGTGCGCGGACCCGGCGAATCCCAAGCACCTGGTAGACGCCGGGGTGCAAATGCCAAATTGCACGGGCGTCGTGATTTTAACCGCCAATGACGAGGTCAATGCGCGCATCGCGGTCATGTCACGATTATTGAATCCGGATATTCATATCCTGTGTCGCTCAACCACGAAACAGCATATCAAGCACCTGTGTTCGCTGGGTCATGTCACCATCATCAACCCGTTTGAAATTTTTTCCGAACTGATCAGCATGGCGATAACGGCACCGCGTTTGCACAACCTAAACGCCTGCCTGGTACATAATCCGCGCGTCAGGCTGGGACAACCGATTACCGTACCCACCGGCAACTGGATTATCTGCGGCTATGGCCGCATGGGTAAATGGCTATACCGACAATTTATCCGTAACGGTATAAAGCCGGTCATCATCGATCCTAACGGCGGCAAGGTAAAGGGCGCGGAGACGGTTATCAATGAGCATGCCAATAGCGCAACCCTGGTGAAGGCCGGCCTCGAAAACGCGGTCGGCGTCGTCGCCGGCACCGATAACGACCACGATAATCTCAGCATCCTGATGTGCGTAAAAGCGATAAAACCCGACGCTTTCACCATCGTGCGTCAGAATCGACACGAAAACCAGATCGCCTTCGATGCCGCCAGCGCCAACCTGGTGCTGCAGTCTAGCCTGACGACAGCCAGGCGGGTACTCAAGCACCTGATTTCACCGCAGGTACAGCAGTTCGTCGATTACCTGCGTGAACAGGGCGAGGATATTTGTGAGCTGGCCGTGAAACGCCTTAAATCGATGATTGGCGACAAGCCACCCCATTTGTGGCATTGCCGGATTAACGACGCGGAAACCAGTGCAGCTAGCGAATATCTGCAAGGTGGCGGCAAGCTGAACCTCGGGCAGATCAGGAGAGACCCGCATGATCTCGATAGCCTGATTGCCTGCATACCGTTGACCATCAAGCGCGGTGGACAGTGCACGATGCTGCCCGGTGATGACGTGCAAGTCATGCTGGATGACGAAATACTGTTCTGCGGCACCGAAACTAGCGAAATCATGCTGTCGGCGACCA
>CALZHS010000329.1:2553-5802 GCA_945787265.1 uncultured Gammaproteobacteria bacterium
TGTTCCGCTGGTTCGATAATCGCGCTAACGCCACGACAACGTCTTCATGACGATCTTGTTACCGCGATAGAATTTCGTAGAATTACCCCTGCTACCGATCCACGAATTGAATCCTGAAAATATATGATCATTACCGATAAGTTTGTGTTTATTCACATGCACAAAACCGGCGGTCAGTCGCTGGGCCATATCATTCACGATTGTGTCCCGGGTGCAAAGCCTATCGGTTATCACTATCCGTACCATATGCTGCCTGCTGAATATGCCGATTTGCCGGTCGTCGGCATGGTACGCAATCCGTGGGACTGGTACGTTTCATGGTACGCGTTCAATACACGCCCCGAAATCAATACTCCGTTGTTTTTTATTATTTCTGACGGATTCCAGGCCGACTTCAAGCGTACGATTAAAAACCTGGTCAACCTGTGCTCAGATTCACCCGAAAGTCAAAACTACCGAAACGCGCTTATCGATATATTACCGGACACACTGGAGGGCAATACCGGGGTCGGCCTGACCAAGGATTCGATCCGTAACATGTCTTCACCAGAACTCGGTTACTACTCCTGGCAGTTTCAGCGCATGCATGGCGATCTCGAAAACAAAGACCTGCATATCGGGCGCTTTGAAGACCTGCAGCCGGAATTCCTTTCGATCATGCGGCAACTGGGGGTCGAAGAGGTCGACGCGATGCAGGCAAAATTCGACTCCAGCCCGAGAATGAACGCCTCACGTCACAGCCACTACTCGCGCTACATCGATGACGAGCTGCGTGAATTGATCGAGCAAAAGGAGTCGCTGCTTATCGAAAAATACGGCTACGAATTTGAACAGGATAAATCGGACGAAAAACGCATCGAGTTTCCCAACATTCAAATCAGTTATCGCAATGATTCGTTTCAAAAACTATCGGGCGAGGCGCATAATTTTCTGTTGATGAAACCCGATGTCGATCTCGAATTCATCAAGCGCAAACTGGCTAAAATTCCGGAACGTGAATGGCATAAATCGGGGCGCGAAAAAACATACGAAGCGCATAAACAAACCCAGGCGCTGCTGCTGATTCATGACGAAGATTTTCGCCATTACAATCCTACCTATCACGATTTATACAGCGATTTTCGAAAAGAGCTCAAACCAATTTTCGATTTCATCGCGAATTACTATGATAACAATGGTTACATCGTGCGGGCCCTTTTTGCACGCCTGCAGGCTCATGGCAGAATCGGTTCTCATACCGACGGGTTGTTCAGCCTGTTGAAATGCCATCGTATCCACGTTCCGATAATCACCAACGACCAGGTCACGTTTACCATCGGTGGCGAAGAAAAAGTACTGGGCGAAGGCGAAATGTGGGAAATCAACAACGCCACCCTGCACGCGGTCGATAATCGCAGCGATCAAGATCGCATACACCTGATTATCGACTGGGTGCCGAACTCTACGGTACGCCCCGAAGACAAGCGGCCACCAGCGCCGCCGCGTAAAGTACCGCCCAGCAGCGCGATTCCGAGCTACAACGGCAGGACAGTAGGTCGCAACGAGCCCTGCCCCTGCAATTCAGGCAAAAAATTCAAGCAATGCCATGGGGCACCACGTTAACTATCGGGGCCTGTAGGCCACGCACTCGATTTCTACGAGGATATCGATCAGGAACTCGCTCACGAGCGCGGACCGCGTCGGCGGCTCGCTTGGGAAGTACTCCGAGTAAACCGCGTTGAATCCAGCGAAGTCCTCGCGTCGCTTGAGCCAGACCATCGATTTCACCACGTCACCAAGCTCACATCCGGCCTCGTCCAGGATTTCGCGCAGACTGTCCAGGCAGGCGCGGGTCTGATCCTCGATGCCGCCAGCTGTCATCGGCTTACCATCGCGCATCGGCACCTGGCCGGTTATAAAAACAAAATCTCCCGCGCGCACTGCCCGCGAAAGCGACATTACCCGCCCGTCGATTACCAGCGGTGCTCCAATGACCTCTTTTTGCGGCATGCTGTGTCCTCCCGGTTATGTTTTGGTTTAAATCTATGGGAAACTTCGGCTTGAAAGCCATGACTATTCTGGAATCTCGATGAGCCTGGCACAAGACCTAATCGCGCTGATCCGCAGCAAACCGGTTTCAGGCCAGGACCTGGAACTGGCCGCGTTGTTCAGCCTGGACGCGATAGCCTGCGCCTATGCCGGCAGCGCAACCGGGGTTGGCGAAATTTTACGCGGCTGGGCGGTACAGGGCGACATGGACAGTAAGCGCCAGGCCTTGCTGATGGGCGCGCTCACCCACATCACCGAAACCGATGATCTTCACCGGGCATCTGTGACGCATCCCGGTTGTGTCGTTGTGCCGGCTGTTTTATCGCTGGGGGCAAAGCTGGGTTCGAGCAACGAACAGATGCTGGTTGCGATACTGCATGGCTTCGAAGCCATGTGTCGGGTCGGCGCGGCGGTGGGCCCCAGTCACTACAAGGTCTGGCACAACACCTCGACCTGCGGTCCCTTCGGTTCGGCGATGGCCGCAGCTGCGCTGCTGGAGCTTGATGCCGAACAAACCTTGCATGCGCTCGGTAACGCCGGCACCCAGTCAGGCGGCTTCTGGCAATTCATGGAAACCGGGGCCATGAGTAAACACCTGCACGCCGGGCGCGCCTGCGAGTCGGGCATGCTCGCAGCGGAACTGGCGCTGCAGGATTTTACCGGGTCAGCTGAAATTCTCGAAGGTAAGCGGGGGTTTTTTGCGGCAATGTGCGCAGATCCGGAACCGGCAAATATACTCGAAGACCCGGATGCAAGCTGGCAGCTTTGCCTGACATCGATCAAGCCCTGGCCTTCGTGCCGACACACCCATCCGGTTATCGATTGTGCGCTTGAAATCCACGATTTCCTGAATCGCAAAGCGGTCGAAAAGATCGGCATTAAAACTTACCAGGCGGCGCTCGACGTCTGCGATTGTCCCGAGCCCGAAACCGAGTACCAGGCAAAATTCTCGCTTTACCATACCGCGGCGATCGCCGTTCTCGATGGCATTGTGGGCCTCGATTCATTTGGTGCCGACGCCAGGAAACGCAGCGAAAAATTGCGCCGCGCAACCACCGTGTCGATCGTTGATCCTTATGCTTCGAGCTACCCGGTTTCCTGGGGTGCCGAGGTAACCGCGGTCACGGATTCCGGCGAGGCCTTCAAGGTATCGCGCCGGGATTGCAAGGGAGACCCCGAACTGGCGCTGGATAGCGACGAGATGCGCCACAAGGCCATGGG
>CALZHS010000330.1 GCA_945787265.1 uncultured Gammaproteobacteria bacterium
AAACCATTGAGCTTCGCATCGAAGGATCTGGCGAGATCAAACGCAGTTGTTAATCGATTTTGGCAACCGCTGCTGTGATCCAGGTGAATCAGTATGTTTTTGAAATCCATGGCCCGTCTCCGCTCGGAATATAAACTGATAATGTGCGAGATAGCATACCGCGGTATTGATGTGAATCAATGCCTGGAAGGGTTTATTGCATCGCTGGCGATACCGGATCCGGGGGGCATTTCCAGGCTGCAGGCAAAAAAAGGGCGGCATACGGGGGTATGCCGCCATTTGAAGCCAGGGTAATTAGCTGACCTTGATATCGATCGATTTCGGCTTGGCCTCTTCAGCCTTGGGTATCACCAGCTTTAACACGCCATCCTTGTAAGAGGCATCTACCCTCTCGTCCTGGACTGCGTCCGGCAGCGTGAAACTGCGCGCAAAAGTGCCATGAAAACGCTCGGTACGATGGCGCTTGGTGCCTTTACCGGTTTCCTTTTCGACCTGCTTTTCACCACGGATACTGATTACGCCGTTTTCCAGCTTGACGTCGATGTCTTTTTTATCGACCCCCGGTAAGTCGGCCTTGATGACGTACTTGTCTTCCTCTTCCTCGATATCGCAGGATGGCGCCCAATCGGCAAAGCTCAAATCAGAGGTTTGTTGAGCTTGACCACCAGCCCTGTTGTAACGAGAAAGAAGATTTTCAAATTCCTGGAAAGGATTCCAGACTTGCATATTCATATTTTTCTCCTCGAAGAATGAATAACATAACTAATTTACTCGCTTCTAATTCCCGCATTTTGACGGGGATCAATTAGCTTGCGGATAGCGGGGTAATTAGCTTTGTTGATCCATGACCCAGCGAATCGCGCGCTGGTTTAATTCGTGCGCAGAGCCGAGGCCCAGCTTCTTCTTGATGTGCGCCTGGTGGGTTTCGATTGTCTTGACGCTGAGGTTTAACTGTTTGGCGATCTGGCTCGTGGAAACGCCTTCGCCAATCAATTCAAACACCTGGAGTTCACGGTTCGAGAGGCTGTCGATGTCGCGCATTTCGCTATTCGCATCAACCATGCCACTCAACAGGCGATCCGTCATTTTCTGGCTCAGATAAACCTTTCCACTTAACACCTGCCTAATGGCACGGATAATGCTGTCCTGTGCTTCCTGCTTGTTGATAAAACCACGTGCGCCGGCGGCCAGCACGCGCTCCGCGTACAGGGTTTCGTCATGCATCGACGCGACCAGCATCAGGATATTGTTATCGCGCGATTTTATGTGTTCGATCAGGTCGAGGCCGCTGCCACCGGCGAGCGAGAGGTCGATGATCGCGAGGTCCGGACGGATGTTGTCGATTTGCCGGAGCGCCTCGGCCATGTCAGCGGCCTCGCCGCAAACTTCGAGGTCGGGGCAGTCGCCAATCAATTGCGCAAATCCGGTGCGCACCAGCGGATGGTCGTCAACTATCAGGATTCTTGTCATTGGCCGCGGCTAGAGTTGTTTGTAACGGGAAAATAGCATTTTATGCGGGTGCCTTCATCATACGAGGACTCGATTAGCAATTCAGCATCGATGAGGCCACAGCGGTGCTTCATGATGCGCAGACCCAGCCCCTGAGAATCCCCGGCAGGGGCCTCTATTCCCTTGCCATCGTCACTGATCAAAAAGCATCCGCGAGTGCCCTCGATACCCAGCCCGACGTCAATCTGGCTTGCCTCGGCATGTTTAATGGCATTATTCAACGCTTCCTGAACGATTCGGTAAAGGTGCATCGCGGTCGTGTTATCCGAAACATGAACGGGATCCTTGATCGTCAGCTGAATTGAGAAACCGGTTTGCTGACGAATATCCTCGATCAGTTTTTCGAGCGCATTCATGAAACCCTCGGCATCGATATCGACCGGCATCAAGCCACGCGATAGCGCGCGTACCTGCGCTATGGCATCCTGCAGCCCGTTGGCCAGTTTCGAGGCCAGTTCATGTTCGGGTTTGCTGGCCTTGTTCAGCAAACTGGTGGCCAGTAACCCGAGCCCGGTCAGCTGCTGCCCGAGGCCATCGTGTAATTCCTGGCCGATGCGACGTTGTTCGCTGACCGGAATTTCGAGAATCTCGCGCTGTAACTGTTGCTGCTCGCTGATATCCATGATCACGCCGGCAAACAGGCGCGCATGGCCGGTATTAATATCACCGATCGACAGGTAAATCGGAAAGCGTGATCCGTCCTTACGGACAGCCGTCAATTGGCGCCCGGTTCCTATGATCTTCGGAATTCCGCTTTGAAGGTATTTTCGTATATAGCCATCGTGTTCGACGCTGTGTTCCCGGGGCATTAAAAGGTTCAGCTTTTCGCCGACCAGTTCCCGTTTGCGATAACCAAACAGGCGCTCGGTGGCTGGATTGACGAATTGAATTACGCCATCGGTCCCGGCCAGTATAATCGCATCGAGGGAAGTTTCGGCCAGGATCTGGAAAGTTTCGGCCTGACGGTCGATCGTTTCCTCGAGCGGCCTCGAGATGCGCAGGAAGAACCGGCTCGCGACAAAAATAATAAATACCGCGATCGCGATCGCGAGCAATCCGGCGTTGATAAAAGGAGCGCGAATTTCACTGGTATCGATTTTTGCGACCAGACCAAGGTCCAGAATTGACAGGGGTTCGAAAGCCGCCAATACTGTCTCACCCCGGTAATCCAGCCCTGTCACGATACCCGACTCACCCGCCAGTGCCCGACGCATGGGTTCGGCAAAATTGCCTTTTAACGGGATTGCCTTCAGGGTTTCAAGTTTCGAATGTCGGAGTTCCAGTAAAAATTCGATCTGGTCGTCCTGGCGCTGAGCCAGAACAAATTCACCGGTTTCTCCAAAGTCCTTGTACCCGCTTTGAGCCTCGATAATTTTCTCTAACAAAGCGAGTTGGCCATCTCCAGAAATATTTTTCTTCTGTTGAAGATCGAACTGAGCGATCGATTCGATCAGGCGTGCCTGGCTTTTTACGGTTTCGACCAGGTGTAATCGATGCTGCTCGATCGCGGTATTATACAGGCTGATGATCGAAACCGCGCTCACCAGCAGCGTTGCGGCGGCCATGATCAGGAATAGATGATTGAAGGGTTGGCGCTGAATCACGGGAAACAGGGTCCAGGTTCGGTAATTTGCGGTTATGTTATCTGGAAAGCCCCTATATGCCCATCAGGAAAACCCCGATGGCGGGATTCAGGCTTTCGGTGCAATATGCTCTTCAGGAGTTAACTAAT
>CALZHS010000331.1 GCA_945787265.1 uncultured Gammaproteobacteria bacterium
TCCGCTACGACCGATCTCGGTGACCAGGGGCTCTGGCTCGATTTCATGAAATACGGCCAGGTGTTGATCCCAGCCGCCGGCATCGACCTCGCAGGTGTAAACAATCACCGCCTCTTCGCGTTCGTCTCCACACAGGTTCCCGAATTCGGCTTCGGAGGGATAGAAATAGCAGGTTTTGCCGACTACCTGATAGCTCTCTATATACCGACCATAGCGCTCAATCTGCGCAACCAGAATCGATCTTACCTCCTCGTCCGAGGGTAGCGAACTTTCATTGTCGGTTGATGGAATTGAGCTCTCGTCCTCGAGCGATGGCAGTGATCTTATCTCCTCCTCGACCGAGCGTAGCGCGTTCGCGTCTTCGACCGCTGGTGCTGGACTTCCCTCCCCTGGCGATGGCAGTAAGTTTTCGCCCTTTGCCGATGGTATCGAGCTTACCTCTTCAACCGGGAGCTGTGAGCGCCTCTCCGCGGCCGATGGTGTTGAACTTTCATCCTCGAGAGACGGTAGTGAGCTCTCTTCCTCGAGCGCCAGTCCCGGGCTTGTTTCCCCAATTGATTTGCATTGCCATCCTGCAGCACCCAGTTTCTCGACCAGGCCGATTGCCCTGGGTCCGCAATAGCTGGCGTCATTACGCGCATTCCACGGAAAGGTCGTAAGGGCTGGCTTGGTATACTTGACGCGGCAGGCGAAACCCGGCTCTGTGACTACCTCGATATAGCGCGTAGCACCCTCTTTCTCGCAGGCATAACCAATATCGATGTCACGCCCGGGCAAATCAGGGCTTGCGAAAACACTGCATAAAATCAGTATGCCGGGGAGGCAGACTTGCTTCGGATCGCCAAACATATTTGCTTGTGTTCCACCTGTTACAGGTAAGGGTAAAGAAGCAATCACTGTCAATATTAAAAAACAATGACAAACTTATCCACACTTTTTCCACAAACGCGAAATACTTCACTCGTCCGACATTTGCTGCTTTCAAGGAAGGGATATCAAACCAAAGCCGGCGACGTTGCATCGGCGCGCGCCATTACTCGATTGATATTACGGAAACCCGGCCTTGCAATATTCAGGCTTCGAAAAAAAGGGGACGCATTGCGTCCCCCTGGTAAGATGAATTGATATTTATAATTGATTAATCGTACGTAAATATATAGCCGATGGTGATCAAATCACTATCAAGGTCATCGTCTAGTTCTTCGCCCAGTATTCTATCGATTTTAGGAAACACGGTGTACTCTATCTCCAGCGCACCTGGTCCAAGCTTAAGGCCTACACCGACACCTCCGGCTACTCCATAGTTGGTTATGGAGCCACTGCTCGATCCGTCACTGCCATCAAATTCTGTCTGCGTGTACCCCAGTCTTCCCTTGAAATAGAGGTCACCCTGGGTTTTAGCAGCCAGGTAAAGTCCCCAGCCCCCACCTTCCAGTTTGGCGGGTAACGAACCGAAGTAATCCTTGGAAACGGTATAGTTATATTCAAATTCCATGGAAAGAAGGTCGTTGATACTGCCGCCAGCGACAAAACCCATGGTTCCAATATCGGAATCCTCTTCCTGGTCCATGCCGGTCACCGGATTGAAAATTAATAAATCATGCGCTCTTAAACTTCCGTACTTGATTCCGAGATATACCTTTCCCGGGTACAAACTCCTGCTACTTTCGCCATATTGACCGGCCGCATTGCCCGTCGCAGGTATCAAAAACAATAAAGATAAAACAACAACAGCAATATTCGTTCTCATAACTAACCCCTAACTGGATTCCAAATCCGTAACAAGACAACCTGGTGACCAATAGCCCAGCGTTCTTCTAACCAAACCTAATTTGAACTCTGAACTTAGTGTAGTACATCGCTGATTATAAACAGGAAAAATTTTATTTTTCTGACAGTTTCCGAGATCCTCACTGTTCTGGCCCTGTAAACTGTCAGGGTTCGAAGTCGCAGTAGTGTTTTGCGAGTGAGTTTTGTACGCCAGGACCTGGTCGAATTCCCGGTGCAAAACAGGCACCTGGCAGGGGAAATACTTAAACTTTACTGGTTGAGCAGCGCGATAAAGCGGTCGGGGGTACAATTATCATTAGCGTGCTGAACTGCCCGCTTAAAGTCTTTCAGGTTAAAGTTATAGCTCCATTGCGACACCGGTTTTTCCACCTGGAAGACCGGGAACCTGATCATGATATCGATATTCTCAGCACTCTTGATCGCATCGTTTTCACTCAGAACGTTGACATTAACCTGCTTCAGGTTGGTCGTGGCCCCGGCGTCCACGTCTTCCCAGAAGTTTTTATGAATATCCTTGCCGCCCAGGGTGGGGCTGAACAGGCTGTCAACATCGACGCTTTGCAGCGTCTGCGCCTGGATGCCCACGCGCTCGTTGGCGGCCAGTGGCTGGTCCACACCGGTAAACAGGCTGTAGTTCTGGGAGATCAGGATCGGGGCTTTGGGGTCGACAACAGGATCACCATTCGCGGACTTGTAGAGCAACAGTTTACACTGGTAAATTAATTCCCCGAGTTTAGCCAGGCGGCGTCGATCCGTGTTTTTCAACCCTCGCAGCGAATCATTGGTCTCGGCAACCAGTGCGCTCAGCGTAAGCGTTACCGCTTCTTCACCCGCCGGCTGATAATCGTAAACCACCACCGCGTCCCCAAAGTTGACGGTTTTGATTTCATCGGCGGCAGCCGGGAACGAAAGACTCAGAACAAAAAAACCGGTTATCAAAGTGCTGATCAATTTCATAGCGCTGTACCTGCCCTTACCGATGAAGCGTCATACTTTATGCGAAGTTACCACAGGCCCCTGCCAATTTCATCTTCAGCCGATTTGCAGCTCGCCCTGTGGATTATGAATTATCAGTAATAGAACTTTCTTCACCGTGACCGTTGAGGTCAGGCGGGCAGCATTCAAAATTTTTTACGTCGGCGAATCAGGGCCAGGCAAATATTGGATTTACCAGAAGAAAAAAGGCTGGGAACGATATTTAACCGCTCTTTACAATTCCAACTCGAGCCAGGCTCGAAAGCGGTTATTTTTCGTTTTGGAGCTGCTCACGAATCGCCAATAGTTCCTGGCGTCGTGCTGTATCGGTAACCGGGTATTGCATTTCGAGAGATCTGAAAGTTTCGAGAATAACTTCGGCTATTATCAATCGGGCGTTCTTTTTATCGTCGGCGGGCACGACATACCAGGGTGCAGTGGTCGTACTCGTTGCACTCAGGCA
>CALZHS010000332.1:0-2988 GCA_945787265.1 uncultured Gammaproteobacteria bacterium
ACCACGCCATCCTCGACGAGTATGCGCCCGAATACGGGAAGGTAAACCACATGCACCTGACGCCAGACGATATCGCCGAAGTTTTTACCCCGGGTACCATGGAGATACTGCATTTCGACAATCAGCAGCGGCTCGATTTTGCCGGGCTGATCGGTCGGCTGAGATCGGCTTCCTACTGCCCCGCCGAAAATTCTCCGCACTATATTCCGCTGGTAACCGAGCTGCTTGCCCTGTTCGATCACTATGCGGTCAACGGTGTCATTGATTTCGAGTACGATACCCAACTCTACCTGGGAACGCTCGATTCCGCGGATAACCGCAAGCCATGAAAATCTGGGTCGACGCCGATGCCTGTCCGAATCCGATCAAGGAAATCCTGTTTCGCGCGGCGGAACGTACCGGCATCTCGCTGACCCTGGTCGCCAATCACGAGATCCGGGTCAAGCCATCGCGCCACATCAATTTCCTCAGGGTAAAATCGGGGTTCGATGTGGCGGACAACGAAATCGTCAAACGGCTCAGTGCCGGCGACCTGGTAATCACCGGCGATATTCCACTGGCTGCGGAGATCATCGAAAACCGGGGACAGGCACTGAGCCCGCGCGGCGAACTGTTTACCAGCGACAACATCAAGGCGCGCCTGACAATGCGCGACCTGATGGAATCACTGCGCGCCAGCGGCGTCGAATCGGGCGGCCAGGCGCCGCTAAACCATGGCGACCGCAAGGCCTTTGCCGACCAGCTGGATAAGATAATCGCACGCCGAGTCTAGCGGACTGAACCCGAGCGATGACGAGTGCACTGCTCCAATAGCCGAATTCTGAAACAGCGCTCATCCGGGCTCAGACAGGGGTATTCTTCTGCACGAACTGGTAAACTTGGATCTTCGAAAACCTGGAGGATTGATCAATGGCAGTTTACAAATGTGAAGCCTGCGGCATGACCATCGGCACCATGACTTGCGGCAGCTGCGACAAGGAACTCGAGCACGGCAGTATTACCGCCGATAGCGGTGATGAAATACAGGTGTCTAAGTGCCCCGACGGCCACGGCATGATCAAATCGCCGATGTGTTGCGGCCAGGATATGACGCGCCTCGACTAAAGGCCGAACCGGGCTGGTTGTCCCGACAACCTGTCGCCCAGGAGTATCAAGCTGGAATCGACCCTATCGCTGGCCAGCGTTAGCGCCCTGTTCGGCACCCTGATCGTGCTGGCGACCATCCCTAGCGTCAGCGTGCTTGCCGTTACCGCGCGCGCCGCGGCTTTCGGCTTTACCCATGGCATGTTTACCGCGCTCGGTATCGTCGTCGCCGACATCATTTTCATCCTGATTGCGGTCTACGGCCTGGTCCTGGTAGCCGCATTAATGGGCGAGCAGTTTACCTGGATCAAGATTATTGGCGGAATTTACCTGATCTGGCTGGGAATATCGTTGTGGCGCGCGGATTCCAGGGCGCGCAAAACTGACGAGATCAGACAATCCTCGTGGAGCTCCAGCTTTTTGACCGGTTTCCTGATTACGCTCGGCGATCAAAAGGCAATCCTGTTTTACCTCGGTTTTTTCCCCGCCTTCATTGACCTCTCACGCATGACCCCTGCCGACACGTTAATCATCATCGTCATCGCAATTATCGGCGTTGGCGGTGCCAAGCTGGTCTATGCCTACCTCGCCGATCGTGCCAGCCTGGCCCTCAAAAATACGCGCGCGGTGCGCGCGATCAATATACTCGCAGCCTGCGTGATGATTGCGGTCGGCGTGACCCTGCTACTGAAAACACAGGCGTGGATATGAGCGTGCAAATTGAAGACCTGGAACTGCTCGACGGCGTGCGCGAGTTCGCGCTCACACATCCGCATCCGGCCGTGCACAGGTTCAGGGAATCAATGCGTGACTGGGGCAATGACTGGATCGCGGTTGAACCTGCCCATCTGCGCGCGGCAAATTTCCTGGCAGGAGCGATCGCCAGTGCCAATCAACAGACCCGCGCGCTGATGGAAACCTTTGAGCAGCATAAGGACCGCCTGCGCTGGGAGCAAAGCTACCGCAAGGAAGATGGCGTGGTGCCGGATGCAATGCTTGAGGGTTACGCCTTTGCCGAGATTATCGGCAAGCAGGGTCCATTTGTCAGCGATCGTATCCGCGCCGGCATCGGCATCTGGGGACCGGACATTGTTTATCCCCGGCATCAGCACCAGGCCGAGGAGATTTATATCGTACTGGCCGGATCGGCCGAGTTTGACATTGGCTCAGCTGGAAAAACCGGCTACGACACCGGGGAGGTAATTTATGTCGAGGCGAATACGCCGCATGGTTTTCTTACTGGAGATCAAAGCCTCGTGCTTTACTATCTTTGGCAGGCCGGCGACCTGCGTCAAATTTCCAGCTTCGGGTGACTGAAACGTGAAGCGCAGCGGGATCGAAATCATTGCCGACACGCCGGGCCAGGGAGCGCCCGTTGAACGACAGCATGTTTACCACCTGCGTTTGAAAATGTGGCTGAACCAGGGCGAGCCGATTCGCTGGGAGCATCCCTGGGGCATGATCGACCGTGCGCGGCTCGAAGACGATGGCGAAACGCTGTTTACCGATCTGCGTATCGATCGCGAAAATCTGTTTGCCGGATTATTTCAGGGCATCGAAGGCATGCGTATCGGGGGTACACGTAAATTAAAAATCTCGCCGCACCTGGCTTATGGTGAAGCAGGGATTCCCGGCAAGGTTCCTGCACAAGCGGTGATCATTGCCGAAATCGAGTTTATTGAAGAAAGGAAAATGGAGTATTGAGTGACGAGCGACATTGCAGCAAAGATCAAGGTTATCGCATTTGACGTGTTCGGCACCGTGGTCGACTGGCTCGGTTCGGTGTCACGTGAGGTCGACGCGATGAACCTCGGGGTGGATGCGGATGAGTTTGCACTCGCCTGGCGCGCCGGTTACAAGCCCGCAATGCGCGAGGTCATGGACCGGGGCGAATGGGTAATCCTC
>CALZHS010000332.1:3006-6228 GCA_945787265.1 uncultured Gammaproteobacteria bacterium
AACTCGAATCGCTGCCCGAGGTAGAGCGCCAGCATCTGAACCTGGTCTGGCACCGCCTTGATCCCTGGTCCGATTCGGTTGAAGGACTTACCCGACTGAAGTCGAAGTTCATCGTCTGTTCATTATCCAACGGCAATATCGGGCTGTTAACCGAGATGGCCAAAAATGCCGGATTACCCTGGGATTGCATCTTGAGCGCCGAGAATTTTAATAAATACAAGCCACATCCTGACACCTATCTCGGTGTCGCGCGCACTTTCGCCTGCGCGCCCGGCGAGGTCATGCTCGCCGCGGCACACCATGGAGATCTCGAGGCGGCGCGCAACTGCGGGCTCGAAACCGCTTACATCGAACGCCCCTTCGAATACGGCCGCAAGCAACCCAAGAATGTTGCCCCCTGGGACGCCAACACGCTGCATGCAACCAGCATCGTCGATCTCGCCGAGCTGCTGGATTGTTAAACCCTTAACCACCGGAACCACCATGAGCCTGATCGCCAATACACCTGAACCTCCCTACTACGCGGTAATATTTACCTCGCTGCGCAACGACGATATCGAGGGTTACGCAGAAACCGCCGCCCGTATGGTCGAGCTGGCCGCGCAGCAACCAGGTTTTCTCGGCGTTGAATCGGCTCGCGAGGAACTGGGTATCACGGTTTCCTACTGGACCGATCTGGAGTCGATCAGGCAATGGAAGGCACAGGCCGAGCACCGCGAGGCTCAGAAAATGGGGATGGAGAAATGGTACTCGACCTATATGACGCGCATTTCCCTGGTTGAACGGGACTACGGAAAATATAATAACCCCATAAAAAACCCGACAAATTAGTTGACTTTACTCGAATTACCTCTAAAGTTCGCATCAGCTTGATTCTAAGTCTAAAGTTTATTCCCTCACCTCGAAGTATCTCAGTATTCTCTCGTTCTGTAGTCGATAAGTTATAGCCCTGGTTTCCGGCGACATCGCCTTGTTTAAGGTTTTTTATTTATATTTTCAAATAGGTACACATTATGTCTGAGAAGACTACCGGCAAAGTAAAATGGTTCAACGAAGCAAAAGGTTTTGGATTCATCGAGCGTGAATCAGGACCCGACGTATTCGCACACTTCAGCGCTATCCAGGGCACAGGTTTCAAAACCCTGGCCGAAGGACAGCAGGTTGAATTCACGGTCACCGACGGCCAGAAAGGCCCGCAGGCTGAGAATATCGTAGCCATCTGATGCTTTGCTGATGCCTGGTTAAAAGTCAGGCATACAAAGTTTCAAAACTTGCAAGAGCACGGCCGACTGGCCGTGCTTTTTTTTGCGTAGTCCCCGACCATAGGAGCGATGACACACTGCACCAAACGTGAACTGACCCTGGTGCCACGAGGTCAGGCACCCCGGTAAAATAACTTGCCTTGATTGCCCCGCGAAGATATACATCATACGATTGATCAAACTCGCGAGTAAATCACGATGAAGCCTGAACGCTGGAAAAATCTGAACAACAAGTTGTTTACCTACCAGGTCGGCTTTACCGCCCCACCCCATGACTTTGACGCGGCTCCAAGCGACTTCCTGCGCATCAGCGCGGATAACGTCGGTGCTCACGGGCGTATGCTGCACGTGCCCGAATACGAACATCAGCTAACCCAGCGGGTCGATAACTTTCATCTACTCGAGGAGTTCGTGCACTGCATGTCGAACAACGGCGCCGACGTTTGCGGCCAGGTCGGCACCAACTGGGTACATTGCCAGGGCACCACCCCGGACGAAATTGACGAGTTCTGCAAGCGCATCGGCGATACCTATGAAACCCCGTTTCACATGGCGGGTTATTGTGTCGTCGAAGCCTTGCGTGACATGGGTGCGCAAAGGATTGCGCTGAACTCGGTCTACTACTGGCCCGACTGGCGCGATGGTTATGCCCGCTTCCTCAGGGAAGCCGGGTTCGACCTGGTTTACTATGCCAATTTCACCGACATGGGCTTTTTCAAAAACCAGCAGGAATGTAACGACTGTATCTGGATCTTCGACGGCGACCTCGCGTTGAAATCGATGCAATACGTGGTTGAGCAAGCACCGGACGTCGATGCCATCGTCGTCAACGGCATGCCGAACTTCCGTCGCCCCGACGGCCTGCCGCAGCGCATCGTTTCGCTCGACCGTGAGCTCGAAGCCAGCATCGGTAAGCCGATTGTGTCATCCGACACGGCACTGTACTGGCGCATTTACAAATCGCTTGGCACTGCCCCGATCGGTAGTCATGGACAGCTACTTTCATCACTTCAATAAAGCCGAAAACCGATGCACAAAATACTGGTACTCTGGGCCACGCCGCGTTCGACCTCGACCGCGTTCGAGTGGATGATGCGCATGCGCGGCGACATGACCTGTTTCCACGAACCCTTCGGCGAAGCCTGGTACCAGGGTGAAGACGCACGCTGGCCGCGAATCAAACCTGACACGCCACGCACACAGGGCCTCACCTTTGGCAGCGTGTGGCAGCAATTGAAGGCGGCCGCCAGCAAAGGCCCAACGATTTCCAAAGACTTTCCGCACTACATCGAGCATCTCTGGAGCGACGAGTTTCTTGACCATTTCAATCACAGTTTCCTGATTCGCGATCCGGCCAAGGTCGCCACGTCGATGTACAAGCACTGGCCCGACTTCGTGTTGAAGGAAATCGCCTTTGTTGAGCAACGCGCGTTGTTCGATCGGCTTACCGACCAACTGGGCCGTCCACCACCGGTTATCGACAGCGACGATCTGCTGGAGAATCCGCACGGTATCGTCGAAGCCTACTGCAACGCAGTCGGCATCGCGTACATCGAGGAAGCGCTGAGCTGGGAACCCGGGCAACGTGACGAGGTGAGCTGGTACGATGGTGGATCGTGGCACGCCAACCTGCGCGATTCGACCGGCCTCAAGGCGCAGCCAAGACAGTACATCGACATTACGGAAGCACCGCAGCGGGTCAGGGAAATATACGAGACCGTGCTGCCCCACTACCAGCATCTTTACCAATACCGACTGAGGACCTGAGTACAGCTCGACCGAAACCGGTCATACCGCCGAAAATCGATTCGGAGCGTTTCGCCCACAGCTGCGGATACGATTGCCGATAACCTCGTTCAGGCCAGTAAAACGGCAACAATTCCGGTGAAGAATATGCCGTCGAAAGTACCCGCACCGCCGATAGAAGCCACCGGGGTGCCGAGTTTGCGTATATCGGGCA
>CALZHS010000333.1 GCA_945787265.1 uncultured Gammaproteobacteria bacterium
CTACCCCAAACAGATATCTTCAACCCGGCTGGATAACAACACTTTCCAGGTTTCTTACCCCGGAAGCTCGAACAGTGCGGATGAAAAAACCACGGACCTTGCCCTGCTGAGGAGTGCGGAAGTGGCACTGGCTAACGGTTTTAATTATTTTATCATCGTCAGTAACGGCGAATCCGACGCCAGCTCGCTGAAAGTCAGCGGGCAGGATGAAAGCGACCTCGAAAATATCGGCCATGAGCCTACCTTCTACCGTGGCAAGCGCTACCTTCACGCGGATCCTGACGCCAACAACACGATCGTTTGCTTCAACGAAAAACCCGAGGGTTTCGCCTACGTCGCGCTGTTCGTCAAAGCCACGTTACGCTCGAAGTACCAGCTCGACCAGACTGCCGAATAGTCTGCAGGCCGGCGTGACCCGGCGTGAATATTAATCAAGCGTCATCTTTTCAAGATCCCGGCTCGGAGGCCGGGATGACGGATAACGCACTGTAATTGCAAGATTCCGATATGTCTGACCGCCGCTTGCGCGGGAATGACAAAATATTGGTGTCGGACCCGCGTTTTGTTGTGCAACTCCCTGCATCCTCAGCAATCACCTTGATGCCCAATCGCTTTGCTGCTAGGTTTCCGCTCGATACGATGGCCCTGAAAGGGCAGGAGTGAAATCGATGGACCAGGAAAATGTCAATAAAGCGGTATTAGTGACGATGTTGATTGCCATATCGGCACTGTTCCTGTCGATGATTCATCAGTTCCTGATGGCCATCTTTCTGGCCGGGCTGTTCAGTGCCCTGGCCCGCCCCGTGTATCGGCGCTTCAGAATCATTTTCAAAGGTCACAGGCATGCTGCTTCCGTGACCACGCTATTATTGATGATAGTTGTCGTGTTAATTCCACTAATGCTGCTGGTTGGTATTATCGTGGGGCAGGCGATTGATGTCGGCCAGGCGGTAACGCCCTGGATCAGGCAAAATATAGAGCAGCCCGACAGGCTGACGGCATACCTGCAACAGCTGCCGTTTTACGAATACCTCGAACCCTACCGTGAAATCATTCTGGAAAAGGCGGGGCAGCTTGTTGGTTCAGTCAGCAATTTAATTGTAGGAGGCCTTTCTCAGGCAACGCTGGGTACGGCCAACTTCCTGTTCATGACCTTTGTCTTTCTTTACACCGTGTATTTTCTGCAGATGGAAGGCGACAAGCTGATCAAGAAGATCCTCTATTACCTGCCATTGAACAGCGACGATGAAAGCCTGATGCTGAATAAGTTCACCTCGGTCACGCGGGCGACGGTTAAGGGATCAATGATGATCGGTGTACTGCAGGGCGTCCTGGCAGGCGTCGCTTTCGCCGTTGCCGGCATCGACAATGCCGTATTCTGGGGAACGATCATGGCCGTGTTGTCAGTCATACCGAGCGTTGGCTCGGCACTGGTATGGCTTCCCGCCTCTATCATCCTGATACTCCAGGGCAGTGTCGCCGGTGGCTACCTCTCCACCCATCCGCGCGCGGGCGATCGCGTCGCGCAGCTTGACAATTGATGATCTTCTTCGGCACCCTGGGCGGCATCTTCATGTTTGGTATCGCCGGGATCTTCATCGGTCCGTTGATCGCGTCCTTGTTCGTCACCATCTGGGAACTGTATGGCATCGCTTTCAGCGATTACCTGCCCGAAGTGTACTACCGCAAGCGGCGCGTCGAGACCATCGATCCGGATAATAAAGAAGAGCCAGACCCCTAGTTTCGGCGTCCTCGCAGCCTAGACGGATAACCCCACGGTCATTGCGGCCTCCGAGCCGCAATCTATACCGAGGCCTTCTCCTGAAAAATACCCGGGCTACGCCCGGCCTGTCCATCGAGGCAATTTCTGAATGGATGCCGGCTCGGAGGCCGGCATGACGCGTAAACCCACCGTCATTGCGGCGCCCACGCGGCCCGACCTCGCCAGTACGCTACCCCCGTAATCCATATCATTGTCATCCCGCTCCATATCACTGTCATCCCGCGGCTCGACCGCGGGATCCATAGCAAAGCCTCCTCCTGAAACAAAACGGTACACCCAGCCTGTTCGCGGAGACGCCTTAGGAATGGACGCCGGCTGTCCGACGTATCGGTCAAGCCCGGCATGACGAGTAACCCCCCGTCATTGCGGCCTCCGAGCCGATGCGTCGGACCGCGCAATCCATCAAAATGTCTACCCCGTAAACACTCGGGCTACGCCCGGCCTGACTTGGGAGACGTCGTCTGAATGGATGCCGACGCGGGGGCCGGCATGACGGATAACGTTATTGACGCTGCTTTTCGATCAGGTCGGGGAGCTTGAGGCGGAGAATTTTGCCCGACGGCCCTTTTGGCAAATCATCGAAGAAGTAAATGGTCTTGGGCGCCTTGTACTTACCCACGCCAGCCTCGCAAAAAGTTTTAAGCTCTTCCTCACTGCACTGGAAACCGTCGCGTACGACGACACAGGCAACCACTTCCTGGCCGTAGTTTTCATCATCGACGCCGACCGCCGCGGCTTCGAGAATCGCTTCGTGCTTGTAGAGCACGTCATCGATTTCACGGGGTGCGATGTTTTCACCGCCGCGGATAATCAATTCCTTGGAGCGACCGGTAATGAAGATATAGCCCTCCTCGTCCTTCCTGCCGAGATCGCCGGTGTAGAACCAGCCATCCCTGATCGACTCGCTGGTTGCCTGCGGGTTCTTGTAATAGTGATCGAGCAGGTTGCTGCCGCGAATAGCGAGTTCGCCAATCACCTGCGGCGCGCATTCTTTACCCTTGTCGTCGACGATCTGGATTTCGTTGCCGTAAGGTAGGCCAACCGAACCCGGTTTGCGCGCTGCCGGTGGTAGCGGATTGCTCGCGACGGTGCCCGCGGTTTCAGTCAGACCGAGCGTCTCGATCATCGGTACCCTGAAAGTCTGTTCCCACTGTTCCAGCGTGACCGCCGCCAGCGGGGCCGATGCCGAGCGCGCGAACCTGAACGCGGCGAGGCGTTCATCGTTGCCGAAATCAAACGGCTCCTGCGCGGCACGATCCAGCAGGTACTTGATGATGGTCGGCACGATACTGCTCCAGGTGCAGCGATGCTCGGCCACCAGGTTCCAGTAGTCGGTCGCGCTGAAGCGCCTCGGCATGACCACGCTGCCGCCGCTGTAGAGCGGCGCCGAAACGGTCACCATGGCGCCATTGATGTGATAGACCGGCAGCACGCACAGCGCCCTGTCCTCCGGCTGCAGTTGATGTCCCTCGGTTACGTTGCGCCCACCGCTGATAACCGCCCGGTGGCTCAGCACCGCGCCCTTGGGCAACCCGGTCGAACCGGAGGTATACAGCAACAGCGCGGTATCGTCCGGCATCGGTAACGGCGGACTCGCCACCGCGGTTGCGCCCTCCGGCCAGTCAGGCCCTACATCATTGGTTTCGATAACCCGGATCGGGCGTTCGATTTGCGCCATGATTTCAGCGAGCTTGTCACGATACTCGGGCGACACAAACACGACTTCAGAATCCGAGTGGTCGAGCACGTGCACCAGCTGGACCGTTCCCGCTACCGCGTTGAGTGGCACGATCACGCGATTACTGGCCATGACCCCGAGAAACAGGCGCAGTGTCCAGTAACCGTTGTTCATTAGAAAGGCAACTTTCGCACCCTGCGGCAGTCCCAGGCGATCCAGCTGCTGGCTGACGTCGTCAACCGCCGACCTCAACTGGGCAAAGTCGAGTGATTCACCGCTTTCGGGAGCGATCAGGAATACGCGTTCAGGTGTTGCATCGGCATGACGCTCGATGCAGGCGCGCACCGTCTCCATCATCAGTCTTTCCCGTAACGGGCGAAATACGCGCCGAACAGCTCATCCTCGGAAGGCTTATCCTCGCCGACCTCTTCAACCAGGTGCGTAATATTGATGAAATGACGGTAATTCAGGTTTTCGCTGATACTGTTTCCGCCCCAGGTGCCACAACCCATGCTCAGCGTAAAATTGAGCGCATTTTTAAAACTGCCGCCATTACCAAAGGTGTGAGCCTGGTTGACCAGCACGCGGACGACGTCGAGTTCCTCGGCAAGCCGCACCGGTTGCTCTGGATTACCGGTATGGATACCGCAGGAGTGTCCCCTGCCCTGCACGTTCAGTATGTCGGTGACCAGCTTGACGGCATGGTCGAAATCGCGTGCGCGATACACGGTTAACACCAGCGACAGTTTTTCGTCGGCAAATTTTGAATCCGGATCGAAGTCTTCTTCGACCATGAAAAAACGCGCCTGCTTTGCCTTTTCATCAAGCCCGACGCCGGCTGCAAATACATCGGCATCCCTGGCGATCAGGTCGCGATTGAGATTGCCATCGATCCAGAGCGTGCCGGCAATCAATGACTTTTCGTCGCTGCTGCAGCGATAACCACCGGCAGTCTCGAGCGCGGCGAGCGCCTCTTCGTAGACATCGGCGAGAATCACGAGCGAATTTTCCGACGAGCAGGAGGTTGAATTATCGAAGGTTTTCGACGCGCATATTTTCTCGGCGGCATCGGCCAGGTCGGCGCTGCTATCGATGATCACCGGCACGTTACCCGCGCCGACGCCAATTGCCGGTGTGCCACTGCTGTAGGCAGCGCGCACGTTGTTCTGTGAACCGGTGGCGACGATCAAATCCGCCTGCTCCATCAGCAGCCGCGTCATGTTGCGCGACACCGGGTGCGGCAGAATTTGCACC
>CALZHS010000334.1 GCA_945787265.1 uncultured Gammaproteobacteria bacterium
TGTATCTCATGGCGAACAACGACAACTCGAAGTCGCGATGGCGTTGGCGATGAAGCCGCGCATGTTATTGCTCGATGAGCCGATGGCGGGCATGGGCAAGGAAGAATGTTCCATGATGGTGGATATCCTGAACCGCCTCAAGGGAGACATGACAATCCTGCTGGTAGAGCATGACATGGATGCGGTCTTCAGCCTCGCTGACCGACTATCCGTTATGGTAAATGGTCATATTATCGCCACCGATACGGTTAACAATATCCGTGGCAACCACGAAGTGCAGAAGGCTTACCTGGGTGATAGCCATGCTTGAACTGAATGGTGTCGAAACTTTTTATGGCACGATCCAGGCATTGTTTGGCATGAGTCTGCGCTGCGAACGGGGCCAGGTAACGACGCTGCTTGGACGCAACGGGATGGGTAAGACCACGACCGTGGGTTCGATTATCGGCACCTTGCAGAGTCGCAGCGGTGAAATCCGATTCAATGGTGAAGTGATTAGTGGCCGACCTGCATACGAGGTCGCGCAGCTCGGCATAGGCCTGGTGCCGGAAGGACGACAGATATTCCCCAACCTCAGCGTGCGAGAAAACCTGGTCGCGACTGCCGCCAATTACAGTAATGGTGATGACCCCTGGACACTCGACAAAGTGCTCGATTTTTTCCCGATGTTACGCGAGCGCCTCAACAACCAGGGTGCGCTGCTATCAGGCGGGGAACAGCAGATGCTGGCCATTGGTCGTGCGCTAATGCTAAATCCGCGGTTGTTGATTCTCGACGAAGCTACCGAGGGACTGGCACCGATGGTTCGCCAGGAAATCTGGAGGCGGCTCGAGCAGCTGAAGCGGTCGGGGCTTACGATTTTATTGATCGACAAGAACATTAATGAATTCACGCATATTGCAGACCAGCATTTCATTGTCGAAAAAGGTCGGGTGGTGTGGCATGGGAATTCAGATGCGCTGAGCGGGAACGCGGAACTGAAGGCCAGGTACCTCGGTATTTGACTGGCACGCTGAACACGAGGCCAGCAACGTTCTCTTAATCGATACCAATCACAAAAGATGTAGTGTCGAATTTACCTGAGCCAGCCGATAACCCGTTTGAAAACCTCACTATCTGCGGCCGCAAGCCGATCTACCAGGTCGAAATGATCGACCCCGGTTTCGACAAACTTTTCCATTTGCTGGCCGGTTTCAGACCAGCGCTCAATCAGCTCGTCGGTTTGGCGGAAGAACTCGGGAGTTTCGGCGCCGCCCACAATTGCCAGCACCGGTGCGGACGATGTCGGCCTTGAGAAACCGGGACTGAGTCGTTGCACCTCGTCTGCGCTAAGCTGCAGCGCGTCGCTGATCGTTGTGTGCAGCAGCGGTTCAAGTTGGTACAGTCCGCTCATCGGAATTCCGCTCTTGACCAGGTCGAGGGGTAAGCCATTGTCGCGAGTGCTCCAGTTTGTGGTCAGCGCCATCGCGGTCAGATGACCGCCCGCCGAATGGCCACAGAGATTGATGCGGTCGGCACAGATGCCAAGGGATGACGCGTTCAGGTATAACCAGGCCAGTGCGTCCAGGATGCTGTCGACGATTTCGGACAGGGTGACCTGTGGACACAGCGGATAGCCGATAATTGCCACGTCTACTCCCGCATCATTAAAAGCTGCGGCAACGAAACTGTAGATCGATTTATCACCACGCTGCCAGTAGCCGCCGTGAATGTAAACCAGCAGCGGGGCGTCTTTTTCACCGCAACGAAACACATCGATCCGTTCCCGATCGCCACTGCCGTAGGCACATTCGAGTATTACATCCGCATCATTGCGGTAGCGTTCGCTGCTTTTTGACCAGTGACGCAGCAGCTCGGGCGCATCGGGGCGCCGCGCCATGTTGTTGTAATTGTCTTCGAGCACAGGATCGATGGGGATCGTGCGTGTCATGGAATTTTCTGGATCAAATAATTGCGTGGCGAATTTTGGCGGAGACCCACTCGCTGACGATAACGGTTGCCAGAATCACGATGAGAATCAGTGACACCTGCGTCCAGGCCAGGGTCGAGATCGATGCGTCGAGCTGCAGGCCGATGCCACCGGCGCCGACCAGCCCCAGCACGGTCGATTCGCGGATATTGATGTCCCAACGAAACACGGAAATGCCTGCAAACGCCGGCATGATCTGCGGCACGATGCCAAAGCTTAACTGCTGACCGCGTGACGAACCGGTGGCGATAATTGCTTCGACCTGGTTATGGTCGATTTCCTCGATGGCTTCGTATAGCAACTTGGCGCAAAAACCGATCGAGCGCAAGCCGATCGCAATAACACCAGCGAGCACGCCAGGGCCGATCAGCGTCACCAGCATCAACGCCCAGATCAGCGAGTTGATCGAACGCGACGCGACGATGATAAACAGGGCCACCGGACGCACGAAATGCACGCTGGGCGTGGTATTGCGCGCCGCGCAAAACGCCACCGGCACTGCGATCACGATAGCAATCATGGTGCCTAGCGTGGCGATATTAATCGTATCCCAGACCGGTGCCCATAGTGTGTCCATGTAGGACCACTTCGGTGGTACCATGCGTTCGGCCATATCGGCAGCCTGCTTGGGTGCGTCGGTAACAAAGAACCAGATGGTTTTTTCCGAAATCAATTCCCAGCAATAAACAAATATAGCAACCCCGGTTAGCCATCCAAACCACACGGCGAACTGTGCCATCGTTGTGCGTCGTTTCCAGATCTTGCTACCGGCTATTTCGAGTGTAGGCATTATTGCACCCAGCGCCGAATGTAACCGGAGGAATACTCCATTGCCATGACGATACCGATGATGACCAGCAGGATCGCCGCCGCAGAATCGAACTCGTAGCGATCAAAGGATGTCAACAGGGTCGCACCGATGCCGCCGCCACCGACGATTCCAACCACGGCCGATTCGCGGAAGTTTATATCGAGCCGATAAATTCCGAGGCCAATCATGCGCGGCATCACCTGCGGTTGCACCGCATAGTTCAACCATTGCAGCCAGCCGGCACCTACGGATTTGATTGCCTCTGCCTGCACCGGGTCCATCGATTCGATATCCTCGGCAAGCAGCTTGCCGTAAAAACCAATGGTACCGACGCTGAGTGCTAGAAATCCTGCGAACGGACCAAAGCCAAACAGTTTGACGAAGAAGATGGCCAGTATAATTTCGGGAAAGGTCCGTGATACCGCGAGTATTCCGCGACA
>CALZHS010000335.1 GCA_945787265.1 uncultured Gammaproteobacteria bacterium
AAACTCGGGCTGGTGACTGCGTTCCGACTCGGGATCCTGCAGTCGTGACAGGTCCCGGCCAAGCGCTGCAATGGTCTCCACCGAGCGCCGTATCACCAGCACCGACAGGTTGTCCTGGCGTAAAATCCTGGCCTGGTCATGCGCCAACTCGGCCAGCTTGAACTGGTAGGAACTGTGCACCCTCGGCGGGCGCAGATCAATCGCAAAATCGATAAAAATGAAAACCAGCGCCGCGCCGAAAGCCAACACGAAATACCTGACCAGGCGTTCTAATACGCTTCTTTGTTTTGCTCCCGCCACGCCTTCACCCCGAACTGCCAGGGCCTGTTGAATAGAACCTGCTATTGGGTAAACAAGGCCACCCGGCGGTGCCGGCGCCCGCGATCTTGATCAGCCTGACGCGAGCAGACAATTCAACGGGTATTTTGATATCGAAACGGGACAAGGCCAGGGCAAGCACCAGAAAATCAAGCGCCAAGGTTTACGGTTTCACCGGCCTGTTCACTGCAGTACCGGCCGAGACAGCTAAACAGTTCCTCGCCGTCTCCCTGCAGGCGCCAGCATTGGTCTTGTGCATCGTAATCGAAATGGTATCCACCCGAGCGTGCGGCGACCCAGATCTGCGATAGCGGGGTTTGCCTGTTGATAATAATCTGGCTGCGATTGGCAAATTCAAGCGTCAGTATGCCACCGCCACTGTCATAGTCGATGTCGACCCCGCAATCATCGATTGCCTCTTCGATCGCGGTCATGGTGTCCTCGGCAAGCTGATCGAAATCTGACTCATTCATCCGCGGAAGCCTCGAAATCGAGTGACAGTGAGTTGATACAGTAACGCATGCCGGTACTTTCGCGCGGACCGTCTTCAAATACATGTCCCAGGTGGCAACCACAGCGATCACACATGACCTCGACACGACGCATACCGTGACTCACGTCTTCCTCTTCGCGAATCACCTCACCTGACGCCGGCCGGTCGAACGAAGGCCAGCCCGATCCCGAATCAAATTTATCGCTCGAATCGAACAGGGCCTCACCGCAGCATTTGCAGAGATACCGTCCGCTCTGGTGATTGTCATTGTATTCACCGCTAAACGGCGGCTCGGTGCCTTTTTCCCGGCACACGCGATATTCCTCGGCCGTCAGCTTGCTGCGCCATTGCTCATCATCACTCATGTTCCTCTCCCGTCGTTGACAGATACATTTCCTTGCCGTCGACCAGGTAAATCCAGCCGCGTGCAATGCGGTAAATCAACCAGATCGTTACCACTACGAGCACCCCGTAACCGATCAGTATCGGGGTGGTCAATACGCCCAGCACCGTCCACAGCAGACCATACCAGAAAGTTGCCTTTTGCCAGGTAAAATGCGATTCAAGCCAACTGCCGCGCACGTCGTCATCCTTGATATAATTAATAATTATGCCGATGATCGGCGTAATCAGCGTAACAAAGGACAGCGCCTGCAGAATATATACCGCGTAGGTATATTTTTTAAGTTCGGCCATCTGCGCTTCGTCAAATATCATGGCTAATCCTCTAACAGCTGC
The DNA here is from genome assembly GCA_945787265.1 of uncultured Gammaproteobacteria bacterium. Taxonomy (GTDB): domain Bacteria; phylum Pseudomonadota; class Gammaproteobacteria. Next base: position 1,550 of record CALZHS010000335.1, read on the forward strand.
TCGAATCCAGCCTGGTCCAGAATTTCGACACCCAGGGCCTCCGCCCTGGCAAACTTGGAGCCTGGACTTTCACCCGCTATCAGCGCGGTAGTTTTCGAAGAGACACTGCCGCTGACGCGGGCACCGCGCGCTTTCAGCAGCCTCGCTGCCTGGTCACGACTGTAGCCATCAAGGGTACCGCTGATGACGTAGGTTTTCCCGGCCAGGTCCTGTGTCAACTGCCGTCTCGAAACATCGGCCTGTGGCCAGTTAATACCCTGCGCCAGTAACTGGTTGATGATATCGCGGTTTCTCTGCTGGTCAAAAAAGTGTCTTATATTTTCTGCAACCACCGGCCCCACATCTTCGACCTGCTGCAGGGTTTCGAGATCAGCATCCATCATCGTGTCGAGTTCGCCGAAATGACTGGCCAGCGCCTCGGCGGTAGCCTCGCCAACCTCGCGTATTCCAAGCGCATAAATAAACCGCGCGAGGCTGGTGGTCCTGGTTTTCTCAAGCGCCTGCAGCAGATTCCGGGCCGATTTTTCCGCCATGCGCTCGAGACCCGCGACCTGCTCCAGCTCGAGCTTATAAAGGTCTGCAACCGATTCGATCAATCCCTGCTCGACCATTTGCTCGACCAGCTTGTCGCCGAGTCCTTCGATATCCATTGCCTTGCGCGAAGCGTAATGCTTGATGGCTTCCTTGCGATGGGCCGCACAAAACAGGCCACCCATACAGCGGTACGCCGCCTGGCCGTGCTGCTGCAGGACCTCCGAATTGCAAACCGGGCAGCGGGACGGCATTCGCGGCCGCTTTAACTTGCCCTTGCGCTGCTGCAGTACCGGGCCCACGATTTCCGGGATGACGTCTCCGGCGCGGCGCACGATGACGATATCGCCGATGCGGATATCCTTGCGCTCGATCTCGTCCATATTGTGCAGGGTTGCATTACTCACCATTACCCCGCCCACGGCGACCGGCTCCAGCCGCGCTACCGGCGTCAATGCACCCGTTCGCCCAACCTGGAAATCGACATCGAGCAGGCGCGTCATGACTTCCTGCGCCGGGAACTTGTAGGCGATCGCCCAGCGCGGTGCGCGAGATACGAAACCGGCCTCGCGCTGCAGCTCGATACTATCAAGCTTGAACACGACGCCATCGATATCGTAAGCAAGCCTGTCTCGCTCGTTGAGGATACGCTGGTAGTACTCGAGACATTCGCCGATGGAGCCTAGCAGCTCGATCTGGCGACTGATCGGAATACCGATACTGCGCAGGTACTGCATTTGCTGGTACTGGCCCGGGGGCAATTCAGCCCCTTCGCAGACACCGATACCGTAGCTGCAAAACGTCAGCGGACGGCTCGCGGTTATGCGCGAATCCAGCAGGCGCAGGCTGCCGGCAGCGGCATTTCGGGGGTTTGCGAAAACCTTGCCACCCGCCTGTTGCTGGCTGCGATTGAGCTCCGCAAAGCCTTCCAGCTCAATGTAGACCTCACCGCGGATCTCGATCCGTCGGGGTGGCTGTTCACCCAGCAGCCGTAACGGGATTGACGCTACCGTGCGCGCATTCGCGGTAATGTTTTCACCGCTGCGCCCGTCTCCGCGGGTCGCCGCGCGCACCAGTTCACCGTTTTCGTAAAGCAGGCTGACCGCAAGACCGTCCAGCTTCGGCTCG
>CALZHS010000336.1 GCA_945787265.1 uncultured Gammaproteobacteria bacterium
GTGGGCGAATACTACTTTGCCACCAGGCGCAAGGACCCGATATATTTCATTGATAAGAGCGCTCTTATTAGGAATACATTCCAGCGTATCTACTGATACAATAATATCAAAACTGTCGTCGTCGAAACTAAGGGAGTCTGTAAACTTTTCGCAATGAAACTCTAAGTTCGGATATTTTTCTTTAGCGCCTTCAACTGAATGTTCAATTCCATCAATGCCTAATAGATAAGAGTCGGACCTCATTGAACTAGATAGCCGTCCTAGAAAATCTCCTTGACCACAGCCTATGTCGAGGACTTTGTATTTCCTATTGATATCAAGGTCGAGAAGCGACTCGATTTTTTGGAAAAGAGCGTCTTTCATGCTGAATCTATTACCGCCTAACAGCCTATATAGAAGGTCTTCGACCTTCTTATATATATTAGCGGGTTGACTTGGTAATCGGGATTAAGGGGGGCTGTTGTTGTAAAGTTTTTGAATTTCCTCATAAAACCCCCGCACTTGGTTGGCTCTTTTGGTTATCAGGTATTTGACTTGATAATATCCTTGAATTGTAGTTTGAAATTGATAAGGTAGCTGCAAATAGTTTAACGAAAGGATTCGTACTATGCCCGCAGCTACTCGCCATTCTTCTCCATTTCTTGATTCGATTTCCGATTTTATGTCGGTGCGCCGTTACAGCAAACGCACGATTCGGTCTTATTTATACTGGATCAGGTTTTTCATTGTCTTTAATAAAATGCGACACCCGAACGAGATGGGTGCCGCCGAGGTGGAGCAGTTTCTGACGCATCTTGCGGTGGCACGGACTGTATCCATTTCAACCCAGAAGATCGCGTTGAATGCGCTGGCCTTTCTGTACAACCGGGTTCTTGAGCAACCGCTCGGAAATCTCGGCGAATTCAATCGTGCCAGCCGGCCCCGAAATTTACCGGTGGTGCTGACCCGGTTTGAAGTAGTGCGGTTATTGCAGAATATGAAGGGGATACCGCTGCTGGTAACCTCGTTGCTTTATGGATCTGGTCTGCGTCGCACCGAGGCGGTACGCCTGCGGGTTAAAGATATCGATTTTGATCATCATCAACTCCAGGTCTGGAATGGCAAGGGTTGTCATCATCGCCTGACGACACTGGCACCGGAGCTGGCCTCTTTGCTGCAAACCCAGATCGAACGGGTGCGTATGCGATTGCGGGAAGATAGCCTGCACCAATACTATGCCGGAGCCTGGATGCCGGATGCGCTCGAGCGCAAGTATCGTGAGGCCGGTAAAACGCTTGGCTGGCAATACCTGTTTCCGTCATCACGGCTTGCAATTGACCCGGATAGTGATCAGTTGCGGCGCCATCACATCGATGAATCTAATATCAACCGCTCGATAAAACAGGCTGCTTTTGATGCGGGAATCGAAAAGCACGTAACCAGTCACACGCTGCGGCACTCGTTCGCAACCCACTTGCTCGAATCGGGTGCGGACATTCGCAGTGACTTGAATAAAGCGTGATGGATTGCCAGCGCACCGCTATAATTCGCCCCTGGATTTTGAACGAGATCTGCAATGGCTGACAAATCCCTGGTAATTGAAACCGGCGTGCATGCGCCCGACGCTTGCGTTATCTGGTTGCATGGCCTTGGCGCCGATGGTCACGATTTTGAGCCCGTCGTGCCCGAATTGCGCCTCGATCCCGGCCTCAATATCCGCTTTATTTTTCCGCACGCGCCGATGATACCGGTCACCATTAACCAGGGTTTCGTGATGCGCGCCTGGTTTGATATCGGTACCGCTGATATCAGTGCCGAGCTCGACGAAAAGGGTATTCGAGCATCCGCTGACCTGGTTGCCGGGCTCATCGATGCTGAAATTGCCAGTGGCATCGCACCGGAGCGCATCGTGCTGGCCGGTTTCTCGCAGGGTGGCGCGGTTGTTTTGCACGCGGGCCTGCGTTACGGCAAGGAACTCGCCGGTATTATCGCTTTATCGAGTTTCCTGCCGCTGGCAGAGACGCTTGAGCGCGAAAAGAACAAGATCAATGCCAGCATTCCGATTCTGCTGGCACATGGCTCGGCTGATCCCGTGGTGCCGGTCGTCCTCGCCTACGAAACCCGGGGCGAGCTTGAAAAGCACGGTTACGCGGTTGAATGGCACGAGTACAAGGGCATGGCACACAGCGTTTCGGAGCAGGAAATCTTCCACCTTGCCGAGTGGCTTGAAAAAAGATTTACCTGACCCGGTATTGGTAATCCCGGCGCCTGTGCGGCCCGCCCGGTCCGGGATCCTGTAATCGGGGCGTGATGATAAGATTCCGATACGCCGGACCGCTACTTACGCGGGAATGACGATGCCGTCGGACTAATCCTTGATTCGTTCGCGGCCGGCGTTGACCTGGAACAGCACCTGTTCAGGCGCGGTGCCGCCGGTAATGTTGCGTGCATTGAGTGAGCCTTCGAGCGTCAGCACCTCGAACACGTCTTCCTCGATACGCGGGTCGAACTTCTGCAATTCCTTCAATGTGCACGCACTGAGATCCTTGCCTTTCTTGATCGCGAACGCGACAGCCTTGCCGACCGCCTCGTGCGCGTCCCGGAACGCAACATCTTTTTTAACCAGGTAATCGGCGAGATCGGTCGCAGTCGCATACCCCTGTTGCGCGGCCTGGTAGGTCTTCTCCCGGTTGACGCTGAGTTCGGGCACCATGTCGGCAAATGCGCGCAGCGAATCTATCAACGTGTCGAGGGTATCGAACAACGGCTCCTTGTCTTCCTGGTTATCCTTGTTATACGCAAGCGGTTGCCCTTTCATCAGCATCAACAGGCTCATCAGGTGTCCGCTTACGCGCCCGGCTTTGCCGCGCACCAGTTCGGGCACGTCCGGATTTTTCTTTTGCGGCATGATCGAAGAGCCCGTGCAATAGCGGTCGGGCAGCTGGATAAAATCGTACTGTGCGCTAGACCACAGCACCAGTTCCTCGGCCATGCGCGACAGGTGCATCATGCAGATTGCGGCGGCCGCGCAAAACTCGATCGCGAAATCGCGATCGCTAACCGCATCGATCGAGTTACGGCTGGGCATGTCAAAGCCGAGTAGCTCGGCCGTATACTCCCGGTCGAGTTCGAAAGAGGTGCCGGCTAGCGCGGCGCTGCCCAGCGGCATCTGGTTCATGCGCACCGCGCAGTCCGATAATCGGTCGTGGTCGCGATCGAGCATTTCAAACCAGGCCAGCATGTGGTGCCCGAAGCTCACCGGCTGTGCGACCTGCAGGTGGGTAAAGCCGGGCATGATGGTTTGCGCCTCGCGTTCTGCAAGATCCAGAAGCCCATTTTGAAAGCTGCGCACGCCGTGCATGCAATTTGCTATCTGTTCGCGCAGGTACAGGCGAATATCGGTTGCGACCTGGTCATTGCGCGAGCGACCGGTGTGCAGTTTCTTGCCGGCATCGCCGGCCAGTTCGGTCAGGCGGGCCTCGATGTTCATGTGCACGTCTTCGAGCGCCACCGACCAGGCGAACTTGCCGGCGTCAATTTCTTCACGGATCTGCTGCAGGCCGTACTTGATTGCCGTCAGCTCGTCCGAACTCAGCACGCCGATGTGTTTCAGCATCATGGCATGTGCGTGCGAACCTTCGATATCGGCATGCGCGAGCCGCCGATCGAAACCGACCGAGGCGGTAAAGGCCTGCACGAACTCGTCGGTGGGTTGATTGAAGCGCCCGCCCCACATGCGGGTATCATCTTTGCTCATTGATTTCAGGTCGTTTGACTGTCGTAAAACTGTGCGTAATACGGCAGCACATTGTGGCAGATATTGTTGTATGCTTGCAGCGCGGGACGAACAAATCAACTCTTTATGCCAGATAATACAGAAAAAAGTATACCCGGCCCCGAAAACTCGACTTACCTGCCCAATTTCTGCGACGGCGAGGCATTTTTGCGCCTGCTGCTGGTGGTCGAATTGATCGCGATTGTATTCGCACTGGTCAGCTTCGGTGGCGGTAGCCTGTTCGTACATATCTCGCTGATTTCGGTGGCGATGCTGTGGGTCGGTATAGCGACCGCGGCGATGTTATGTGTGCTGATGCGCAAGGGCTTGCTTGGCAGTCATCTGCGCACCACGATCATTGCGATTTCGATGACCCTGCTGATGACCTTGCTGGTCAGCTTCGGTAGTCTGAGCATGGGGGACATGCTGCGCTTTGGACCCACCGCGCAGGATGTCGGCTATACGCTTACGCGCAACCTGGCGGTGGCGATAATCCTGATCGGTCTCGCGCTGCGTTACTTTTACCTCCACTACGAGTCCGATCTGCGCCTTCAGGTACAGGCGCAGGCGCGGCTGCAGGCACTGCAAGCCCGCATACGACCACATTTCCTGTTCAACAGCATGAACACCATTGCCAGTCTTACCCACGACCAGCCGGATCTCGCCGAACAGGCGATCGAGAACTTGTCGGACCTGTTTCGAGCGAGCCTGGCGGCTGAATCCAGTATTTCCCTGCAACAGGAACTCGAGTTGACGCGCAGCTATATAGAGCTCGAGGCCCTGCGCCTGGGCGATCGGCTCGAGGTGGTCTGGAAATTGCCGTCACCGCCACCATCACTCAACCTGCCGGCGCTGACCCTGCAACCGCTGGTGGAAAACGCGATTTACCAT
>CALZHS010000337.1 GCA_945787265.1 uncultured Gammaproteobacteria bacterium
CAACAGGACCGGCGCCCCGCCGGCACCGTGCTCGCCGTTATTCTTGATACGGTTTGCCATGTAGCGGCTGGTTTGTTTCATCCGTTCCTGGTCGGGTTTGAAACCGGGCAACACGCCTTTCTTGACGAATAGTTCGTTTAATTCCTTGTAAAAGTGGCCCAGGTTATTCATCACGTATTTGTCAAACAACTTGTAGAAGATCAACTTCGACTGGATATCGGTTTCGAGCAACTGGGATGCCTTGTCAAAACTTTCACAGATGGCCTTGGGGTCGAGGGGGTTCTCGTCATCGCTGATTTCCTTGCGCTTAAGGACCAGTTTGAGGCGTTCGCTGACGGCGAACAAGTCATCCTCGAAGCGCGGGCGCGCCTTCGAGATCATGTTCTCGATGGCTATGCTGTCCTCGAGTTCGTCGAGTTCGACCAGGGTTAATTCTTCTTCGTCATCAAGCTCATCTTTGTCGGATTTTCCCGTGATGAAGGCATCGAAGCGCTGCTCCATTTCGTAGGCGAAGTGTTTTTTGATACCGTCACGCTTTATCCTGATTTCGCGCATTGCTTCCATGTACATGTTGCGCTCGCGGTCATTTTTAACCTTATTCTCCATCAATACGCGGATCAGGTCGCTGAGTCCGTCCAGGGAGAAGCGCTTAACCGAGTTATACACTGGTTTTTTGCCGCCCTTGGCGTTAACGACTTCGAGTTTTGGTGCCAGCATTTGTTACCTGTGTTCCCCGCCAATCTGCCCCGATTCCGATCAATTCACGCTCCCAGGAAATAAAAGATGACGTTAAGAATTCTTTAGTGATAGTGTGATGCGCTTCACGTGTTAATAAGGTGTGGATAAAAGCATAGTTGTTATTGGCAATATCATTTGACCGTTCATACCCGAAATATGACCGTTCGTCGGTAACGTCAATAATTTAACACCCGCAAAACCAGGCTGTGTCGAGGCTTTACTGCAGCGGTGCAATCCGGAGAATAGCGCAGACCAATAACAACCATTTATTCATGAAATTTTCTTGCATCTGTTTTAGCGTCCTGTGGCTGGTTTCGGCGTCGTTGTTGGCTGCGGAAAAACCCCGACGAATTGTCTCCATCGGACTCTGTACCGACCAGTTACTGTTAATGCTTGCCGAGCGCGAGCAAATAGCCTCGTTGTCGGTCTGGGCGAAGGATGAAAACATGTCCTACATGATCGATGCGGTCGGTAATATCCCGCTCAATCGTTCGGCGGTCGAGGAAGTAATCCAGTTTGAGCCCGACCTGGTCGTGGCAAGCGAGTTTGTCGCCTGGGATACGGTCAAGTTTCTACGCCAGCTTGGTTACCCGGTAAAACAAATGCCGGTAGCGACTTCGGTCGACCAGATTTACGAGCAACTTGAAATGTTTGGCGAATGGACTGGAAATCAGCTGCGCGCACAGGCAGCCATTGCACAGATGCGATCACGGCTGGCCAGTATTCAAAAGCGCTATGCCGAACGGCCAACAAAAAGCGTGATCGTCTACTCGCCCAACGGTTTTACGATTGGCGCAAATACGCTCGAAGACGATTTATTTGTCCAGGCCGGGTATCGCAACCTGGCCGCGGAGATGGGGATCGAAGGTTTCCAGGCGATTTCCCTCGAAAAACTGGTAGCCTCCGATCCCGACGTGCTGCAAATTGACCGTAGCCTGTCACAGCAGGATTCACTGGCCACTGCCTACCTGGGTCACCCCGTGTTAACAAGACTGATCCGGCAACGCGAGTACCTCGATATACCGACTCGATTGCGGATTTGTGCCGGGCCGATGATTGTCGATGCAATCGAACTGATGGCGGAACGTCGATGAATATCAAGGCCGTTGATACACGGCTGCTGATGGCAATCCTGCTGCCGCTGTTGCTGGCAGTGCTTGCGATCGCGCTTAACGTCGGTGCCGTCGATATCGACCTGGGTAAGGCAATTCGCGATATCGTCAATCGGCAGACTTCGATCGAAATGCTGATCCTGCATGACATCCGGTTGCCGCGGGCATTACTCGCGGGGCTGGTGGGAGGTACCCTCGGGCTCGCCGGGGCCGCCCTGCAGGGATTGCTGCGCAATCCGTTGGCGGAGCCGGGCATTATCGGTATTTCAAACGGCGCCGCGCTGGGTGCGGTTATCGTGTTTTACTATGGATTCGCCGCTAGCGCCTGGTTCGTGTTACCGCTGGGCGGACTGGTCGGTGCCCTGCTTGCGGTTAGCTGTATTTTTGTGCTCGTGGGTCAGAGTCGCTCGATCATCACGCTGATCCTGGCCGGGGTAGCGATCAATGCGATTGGCGGCGCGCTCATCGCACTTGCGCTTAACTTTGCCGAGAGCCCCTACGCGATGCAGGAAAGATGCTTTACTGCGGTCGATTTCTGAATGCGTTGACGCTCGGTGAAGAAACCGCAAAATCGCTGGGTTTCGATGTCGTGCGTATGCGCCTGATACTGGTTCTCGGTGTCGCGGCAAGCGTTGGTGCCGCGGTTTCTGTGGCCGGTAACATCGGTTTTATCGGCCTGGTTGTACCCCACCTGGTACGCCCTTTCGTTGCCTATGAACCGCGCCGGCTGTTACTCGCGAGCGGGCTTGTCGGTGCGATTTTGCTGCTGATCGCCGATATCGCGGTGCAATCACTATCCACCGCCACGGAAATGAAACTTGGGGTGATCACGTCGTTGGTCGGTGCGCCATTTTTCCTGCTGTTGATATTGAAATCGAGGAATACCTTGCAATGAGTCTATTGAGCGCAACCGGTATCGATTACAGCATCGATCGCGTACCGATTCTCAAGGGTATCGATTTCCACGTCGATAAAGGCGAGCTGGTTGGTTTGATCGGCCCGAACGGGGCGGGCAAGAGCAGCCTGCTGCGATTGTTGACCGGCATCGAGGCGCCCGATCGTGGCGAGATCAGGTTGCAGGACCAGGCGGTGGCGCAAATCTCAGCGCAGCAACGCGCACGCTGGCTGGGTTACCTGGTGCAGGGTGCGCAGGCTTACTGGCCGTTCAGCGTGGAAAAAGTGGTCGGACTCGGGCGTATTCCCTACCAGAAGTGGTGGCAACAGGCGAGCACCGAAGACCAGGCCAAAATCGAAGCCGCAATGGAGATGACCGAAACCCTGGCCTATCGCAATCGTATTGTTACGACACTTTCAGGGGGCGAACAGACCCTCGTCATGCTGGCGCGAATATTCGCGACCGAGAATCAACTGATACTCGCCGACGAGCCGGTTGCCGCGCTCGATCCTTATCACCAGCTCCATGTTATGGAAATCTTGCGCCAGCACGCACAACAGGAACGGGCCGCGGTCGTGGTGTTGCATGATTTAAGCCTGGCTGCTCGATTTTGCGATCGGCTGTATCTGCTCGGTCACGGCGAGCTGGAATGCAGTGGCAGTGTCGACCAGGTGCTGAACAAGGAGAATATCGCGCGGGTTTACGGGGTTGATAGTCAGATCGAGTGCAATGAAAAAGGCGTTAGCGTGATCCCGCTGACGCGGGTGAGTGACCATCACCCCTGAAATGGTCTAATAGTACCAGGCGAGCTGCGCAAACAGCGATGCACCGACCGCTAGAGTGCGGCTACCAATGCCTGGATCAATGCCGCCAAATTCACTGCCATCGCTGCCGGTCGGCAGATTCAGCGCGAGCAGTAATTGCAAATCCTGCTGCAGGTCGTGCTGGCTGAAAACCTGCAACAGCGTCGAATCATCATCGAGATTTCTGAATATACTGGTGGTAAGCACCCACAGGGGTGCGAGTTCGATGGTGGCGGCGGCGGCAAGGTAGTTTTCACCCAGGGTGTATAGTTCTCCGCGCTCGATTCGGGTCAGTAATTCAGGGTTGTCGGCGAGCGCCACGGGAGCATAATCGCCATCGTCGATGCCAAACCCGTTATGAAAATACTCGAGCGTCACACTCGTATTTTTATCCCAGGCGATCCACGAGTAAGTCCAGTTCAGGACAGCACTGGTAAAACGCTCGTCCCCGTTATCGGTCAGCATGATATCGCTGCGCCAGATGGCGTCGGCAATATCGATGCTGCCTCCGAGTGCCACGATACTTGCGTCGTAATGTTCCGCCATCAGAAAATCGAACTCACTGGCCTGCGAGAAGCGGTGGTACTTGAACGCAAGGCTGGAGACATCCGCGTCGACGTCGTCATCCTCGTCACGCCGCCCAACCCAGACCGCCTGCACATCATCACCTGAATCGAGCAGGTATTGTGCGTAGAGCATGTCGTCCCCGGTCTTGTACTCGGTATCGATGGCGGCTGGATCAAACGGGTTGAAGAAATCGACCGGGTTGTAAATCAGACCGTTGCCCCAGGATACCGCCTGGCGGCCGATTTTAAACACGGTCTTGTTTGAACTGTATCCCAGGTAGAATCGATCCAGCCGATGCGTGACGACGCGATCATCCTGATCGCTGATGCGATGTGAAAAATCGAAAACGCGTTGCTCATCGTCGGCAAGCGTCACGGTGTTGAACCCAAGATCTGGATTTTGCTGCCGCAGCTTGAGCTGGTCGCCCTGTGCAGCGAGCAGCTGATAGTCGCTACGCCAGCTCCATTCACCGCTGCTGCCGGACAGGTTGAGCCTCAGGTCCAGACTTGTGTCGATCGCCGGGTCGTCGCTGAAATCCTGCAGCAGGCTCTTGCCGGGAATATTTACCACCGTGATCTGTGGCTTGACGTGTCCGCGCAGTTCCAGAGCTTGTGCCTGCTCAAACTGCAGTGCCATGATTAACAGTGTCATTCCCGCGTAAGCGGCCCCCCAGCGCACGCTGGGTTGACGTATCGGAATCTTATATCGATTTTTCCAATGCAGGATCCCCGCTTGCGCGGGGATAACGGGTGAAACCGCGGGGATGACGCTGCCAGTTGCGGCGGTCCGCCGAAGCGGCATGAGGTGGATAATTACCGGGATGATGTTACTGCGCTTCATCGCCGATAATCTTGCCATCGCGCATCTTGATCAGGCGCCGCGCGTAACTCATGACGCGTTTGTCGTGGGTGGAGATGATGAAGGTGATCTGGTGGTGTTCGTTCAATTCCTGAAACAAACCCATCAGGTGGGCCGCGGATACACTGTCGAGATTGGCGGTCGGTTCGTCGGCGAGCACCAGGTCGGGATGCGAGACAATCGCACGCGCCACCGCTACGCGCTGCTGCTGCCCGCCCGAAAGTTGCCCTGGCCGCCGGTCTTCCAACCCTTCGAGGTCAACCTCCTTGAGAATATCGAGCGCTTTTTGCGCCCGTTCTGCCGCGGGCACACCCTGGACTTCCATGACAAATTCGACATTTTCCTGCGCCGATAGCACCGGGATCAGGTTATAGGACTGGAATACGAACCCGATGTGGTGCAGCCGCATGTCGGCCAGCGGCCCGCGTTCGAGTTGGTCGATCCGTATATCGCCCATGTGAATCTCGCCGCTGTCGGGCGTATCGAGTCCGCCGATCGCGTTCAGCAGGGTGGTTTTACCCGATCCCGAGGGCCCGGA
>CALZHS010000338.1 GCA_945787265.1 uncultured Gammaproteobacteria bacterium
CGAAAAGCGCCGCTCGTCGAGCCTTTCCACCGCGGTCTCCGATTCGAGGTAATCGTTTGCGCCCCTGGGCGCATAGATGACAGCTCCGGCTTCCTGGAACACTTGCAATCCGTAGATGTGATCGGCGTGATAGTGGCTGACGTAAACGCGTTTAATGGGTTGATCTGTTTTGGTACGAATCAGGCTCAGCAGCGTGTGCGCAAGCGAGGGCGTACCGAGCGCATCGAAAACGATCACGCCATCACTGGTGATGATAAATCCGGCATTGGAAACAAAGCCCTGGTTATCGGTTGCCACTCTCGCCTTGCCCTGAACATAATAGACATCAGGAGACAAAGCCTGGAGCCGCATCTCCACGGTCGCAGGCGCATACTCGGTCGCCGCGCACAATGGTGCAAGCAGCATCAACATCAGGATCAAAAAGGATTTCAAGAATTGCCCTCCTCAGAGTTACCGATATTCTCGGCAAGGCTTCGTGAAAACGGAATACTCACATTGGGGGAAGTCGACAAACCTCGAACCGAGATCAACCAGATCGAAAGAAGATCAGGCATTTGGTCCCTTAACACGGATACCATCCTGATTACCAATAGATTGCTGTCAGGATTGACTTTTACTCAAAACTTAATAAAATACTTTATAATTCGAATATAACTTGCTAAATTTAAACAACTTATTGATTAGATAATTGGTGAGGTTCTCTGAATTGTATTATACCCACAATATGGTCGATCGGCGTGATTCTATGCGTGATCGGCGTTTCTTTGGAGATCGACGCTCCACCATTTTACCCAACCTGACCGATGAATCGCGTCGAATCACTGTAATAGATCGCCGCAGCAGGTTTGTCGATCGGCGAATGCAACAACGCCCATATGCGTTAAGTTCACACAACTAATGCAAATAGGGCATCGCTGTGAATTTCGAGCACATGCACATGATACTTTCGATGGCAGTACATAAATGCCTAAAAGCATCCTGGACGAGCTTGTGAGTTAACTCCTTCTGAATAATCGAATTGGAGCAAAGATGAGTAAACGACAGGTACCCTCGGAGCGTGGTTGGTTACGGCGATATCTTCGAGGCCGTCTGAAGGTGGTCGTACCATTGAACGCAGACGACAAAGAGTGGAAGCACATCTGCGATAAAATCCCAGCCGCAGACTGGGCAAGTTTAAAGAACGCATGGCGTGAGCATCAACAAAACGACACGCCCCGCTATATGCAATATATCCATGCCGCCAACGAAGACAACAAGCGGCTGGGATTATTCTGGCAACGATTGATTGCTCAGGATTTTGTCACTGAAGAAGACGCGTTATTGCTGGCGGAGAATTTCTTCCAGGGGTTAGGCGGGTATAGCGACGAGATGGCGAAAGAGATGATCCGAAAAATCTTGAGCGAAGTTGCTGATCAGTACAGGACTAAAACAACCATAACCCGAGTAACCAGTTAGCGGGTAATCAATTCCCTAAAACAGCCCTGCCCAAAGTGTGGAGTTTTATATGGCTGCCCAGCGGTCGCATATGGCCGTTAGCTGCCACTGACAGGAATATTTCCAGCGGCGGTTTATCGGCTGAAACAGGTATACTGTCACCTAAATTCGAACTCATCAATTCTGGCAACGGATACACCCTGAAGCGTGGTTTGGAACATCAAAGGCGTATTGCAATCGCACCAATCCAGCCAGCTTGCCTGGGCGTTTTACGACTGGGCCAATTCGGCCTTCGCCACGGTTGTGATCGCCGGTTTTTTCCCGCTGTTTTTTAAACAGTACTGGGCGTCGTCGCTGGCGCCGACCGCGTCGACGTTCTGGCTCGGTGCAATCAATTCGGCGGCCAGTCTGGTCATCGTCGTGCTGGCGCCACTGCTTGGCGCGATCGCAGATCATCTGGGGAGGCGCAAAGGATTTTTACTGGTGATGGCGAGCCTCGGTATCGTCATGACCGCAGCTCTAAGTCTCGCAGCCCAGGGTGCCTGGCAATTGGCGGTAATGCTTTACTTGCTGGCGTTGCTCGGCTTTACCGGTGCCAACGTGTTTTACGATGCCCTGTTGTTGACGGTCAGTGGTGATAGTGGACGGGAAACCGATCGCGTGTCGGTTTTCGGTTTCGCGCTGGGGTATCTCGGCGGAGGCCTGCTGTTTGCGTTTTGCGTGTTGATGACGAGGCAACCAGCCTGGTTCGGCCTCGCCGATGAGGTCGCCGCAGTCAGGCTCTCGTTTGTACTGGTTGCGCTGTGGTGGGCATTGTTTTCAATCCCGCTGCTGGTTTTCGTCAAGGAACAACATCACGCTCCTGAAACGGCCAGAGCTTCGCTGCGCGCCGCGATAGGCCGAGTACTAAAAACGCTGCAGGAACTGCGAGCATTGCGCCAGGCAGCGCTGTTTTTACTAGCATACTGGTTGTACATCGATGGAGTCGCTACGGTGATCCGCATGGCGGTGGATTACGGTATTTCGATCGGCTTCGAATCCGGGCAGCTGATCGTGGCATTGTTGATTACCCAATTTGTCGGGTTTCCGGCAACCTACGTCTATGGCCGGATGACGCATTCCGTCGGCGCGCGTAACGGCATTTTTTTTGGTATCACTGTTTACGCGCTGGTTACCATATGGGGTTCACTAATGCAGTCGGTGTGGGAGTTCTACCTGCTCGCGGCTGTCATCGGCCTGGTGCAGGGTGGCGTGCAGGCGCTGAGCCGTTCACTGTTCGCGCGCCTGATCCCGGCAAGCCAGGCAGCCGTATTGTTCGTTTTTTACAACATGGTGGGTAAATCCGCGGCAGTCATCGGGCCGATCATGATGGGCTGGCTTGGCGTGCTAACCGGCAGCCCGCGGTTCGCCATATTGTCGCTGTTAATACTATTTGCCGCCGGATTCCTGGTGCTACTCCGGGTTAAGGTTCCCGAAACTGACGCGGACTAGGAATTTGGGATTGGACCCTGGAACCACCTGGAGCGGACAACAAAAAATTCTCTAAAAGCCGACGCCCGGAAATTCTTCTAAAGCGTCGTCATCCGACCCACAAAGGACTCACGTGCCCGTTCTTAGCTGTACTTTACGTGGCCACTTTGGCTGACTGCATGCGCTAGATCGGGTTTCAATATTCGGTATATTGAATTTAGTGGTTTGATTAAGATCAGAGGCGGAATATTTACCATTGATCTATTCCTTGAGTTG
>CALZHS010000339.1 GCA_945787265.1 uncultured Gammaproteobacteria bacterium
CACCTTCGAGCTTGAGCTCGTGACCCGCGATCTGGCGCTGCATGGTAAACAGCGTATCCTCGACTTCGCGTGCGGCATTGATCATTTTCTCCGCTTCCGGCGTCAACACATAGCCTGAATCACCACGTTCGAAAATACGACAGTTGAGATTTTGCTGGAACAGGTTGATACGGCGCAGCACCGTGGTGCGGTTAACCTCGAGTTCGCGTGCGGCCGCGGCAATGGATCCCTTGTTGGCAACCATCAGTACGTAACGCAGGTTATCCCAGTTGATATGCTGCATAATTGCAGCACTATAGCGCAATTTTAGGTAATTTGATGTAATTTTATTACCATATACAATGTCCTAACCAAGGTACAACCACGGAGACCCATCATGAGAATCGCATCCAAACTCTTTTTTCTAATCATTGGCTTGGCGCTTGCCGTACCCGGCTTCGCAGCTAAGGATCCACTTAAAAATGCAATGAAGGCACGCCAGGGTGAAATGCAGTTACGCGCCTTTAATGTCGGGCCGCTGTTCGCGATGGCGAAAGGCAAGATAGATTATGACGCGGCCATGGCCAATAAACTGGCTGGAAATCTGAAACTCCTACTCGACCTCGACACCAGTCGCCATTGGCCAAAGGGTTCGGACATCGACAATTACATGGGCGATACCACAGCGCTGCCGAAAATCTGGACGACCTATCCCGAGATTGGTGAATACGGAAAAAAATACGCTACAGCGGTAAATGAACTTGCTGCAGAAGCCGGTAACGGCGTCGATGCTCTAAAGTCAAAAATCGGCGCCGTTGGCAAATCCTGCAAGGGATGCCACGACGAATTCCGCGAAATGCAATAACAAATAGAATATGCTGGCAAGGATTTAAATCCAGGATAAATCCGCAACCCGATAACCCGAGCGCGCATTGGGTTGCGGTATTTGCGGGCAACAAAAGCTGGAGTATCGATAAGTCCGTTTTCCGCGGCCCAATCGCCTCGCATCTCGATATCCAATACTCGCTCGTTGACGATTCGATGGACCGCTGCATATGATGCATCCATGATCCCGAAACTGCGTTTACTCGCCACGGTGGGCGTGCTCGCCGTGGCATCGTCATACGATATTAGCGCGCAAACCCCGGTCGACGATCCTTTGCTGGTGCGCGGGAAATACGTGCTGCAGATCAGTGGTTGCCGTCATTGCCATACCGCGGAAAATGGCGAGCCCCTGGCGGGGGGAAGGCCACTAGAGACGCCGTTTGGAACTTTCTATACACCCAACATAACCTCCCACGAGACTGCAGGTATCGGCGCATGGAGTGAAAATGACTTCCGACGTGCGCTGCACCACGGAGTGTCACCTGATGGCAGCGATTACTACCCGGCATTTCCATATACGTCTTACTCGCGCATGACGGTCGAGGATACTCGTGCTCTGCAAGCCTATATACTTTCACTGCCCGCATCGGCGCAGTCCAATCGCGCCCACGAATTAGCCTGGTTTCTGCGCTGGCGGTTTGCCGCAAAAGCCTGGAAATGGCTGTTCTTCAATCCCGGTGAATTCCAGCAAAATCCCGAACGAAGTGCACGATGGAATCGAGGCGCATACCTTGCCGAAGCCCTGGCTCATTGCGGTGAATGTCATACACCCCGTAACCTGTTTGGTGCATTACAACAGGATCTGGCATACGCAGGCAACGCACATGGCCCAGATGACGAACTGGTACCCAACATTACACCCCACAAAGGCACGGGCATCGGTGATTGGGATCGGGCCGCGTTGCAGGAGTTTTTGAAATTCGGTGAGCTTCCAGATGGCGAGTATACCGCCGGCTCGATGGATTACGTGATCGAAGAAATCCGAAATTTAACGCCTGAAGACCGTGAGGCGCTGATCGACTATCTGCTTGCGCTGACGCCGATTGAGAACCGCGTCGGTCGCTAAGGGCTGCCAATGAGCGATGAAATAAGGCCTCGGACCGGGCGCTTGAGGTTCGTAAAATCCATGGAGCCGTGTAAAACGCAATCGTCGCGATCCGCCTTGAAATCAGGATCCAGCTCCAGACGAGGCGGAGGTCTGCCATTGTCTGATTGAATTAGCGTAGTAAGTCAGTAGGTCCAGCGCTTCCGCTCTTGGTCGTATGAGCCCATCCCGGCGCTCGATAAATCCACGTCCCTCGAGCATCGAGCAGATCCTCGATGCGCGCAACGGCTGCTGCCTTTGCCCCCAGTTCGCTGAGCCAGTCAGACTGGTTGGCAAGTACCACTTCACTCATTAGCGCTACCGGTAACACCGGCACCACGTCGGCAATTTCATCCATCAACTGATGACTGAGCGCCTCGATGTACTGATAGCGCCGGGCCTGGTCTAGTTCAGACAGATTGACGTTGTGTTCCTGGCAATACTCAAAAACCGAGACTGGCTTACCGAAATTGACACTGGCATAGCCAAACCTTAGCCAGCGTTTTTTTCGGTTCATCAAAAGTGTTTTCAAACCAAATTTAAAACTCGTTTTAATAACAAACCAGGGGCTCCTGGTTTCAGCCTCTGGATCAAGCTTGCGCACCAGGCTCATGTCTTCCAGCACGCGGTCGTAATTAATGCCCACGGGCACAAAAACGACGTCGCGATCGCTGCCGGGCCGATAGTCGCGCAGCATGTAGTCGAGAAATCCCTGCCTGGGCTGACGCAGCAAACCGTCGCGCGTCAACCCGCCCTCGAGGAACACCGCCTGGCATACACCGGCACGCGTCGCGAGGTTGACGTAGCGTTCCAGTACTCGGCGATACAGCGCATTGCGCGAGTTACGGCGCACAAAAAATGCACCCATCGACTTAAGCAGGGACTGCAGCGGCCAGATCCTGGCCCATTCTCCAACTGCGTAAGACAGCGCGGTTTTTTCAGCAACCAGGAAAGACACCAGCACGTAATCCATGTTGCTGCGATGGTTCATGACAAAAACGACACTCGCATTCGGATCGATCTGTGAGAGTTCGCCATCGTCATGAAATCCGACCCGTACCCGGTAGAGCATGCGCCCCAGGGTCTTGGCAAGCCAGTAGCCGAAGCGAAAATATATGTAGGCGTTAAACGAAGGCGCAATTTCGTTGGCATAACGGAAAACCTTGGCCTGCACGACTTCTTTCGGCATGTTGTGCTCGGCGGCGTATTCCTTCATCGCCGCTACGACCTTGTCGTCAAACACCAGTTGATCGACCAGCGCCTGTTTACGCGTCAGTTGAAACGGCCTGATCTCGATATCAAGCCTATCGTTAACTTCTTCGATAACCCGGTTAACGCGACGCCGCAAATACCAGCGGAATCCGGGCAACAGGATTCGGTCCAGCACCAGCAGCAGGGCCGTGACCAATAACAGGATAAACAACCATATCGGCAGTGTTACCGTGCTTTCCATAACGAATTAGTGTGTCATGTTCGCGCGCAGACCACCAAGAAATTTTACCGTTACTTAACGTCAGTCTGGTTTCGGGTCGGCGCTGTTACAGGCGCGGGTATAACGGAAATTAAGCCGGATTACCCCTGCCTAGCTATTCGAAAGCTCGCCTAATGTTATCGGTTTAAATGGAGGGCGCACCCTGAAATACCCGACTTCTTCGATCGCAATGTTGGTTTCATCCGCCACCAGCGCTGCGACCGTGCTGCCGCACAGGCAGCCCTGGCAGGGGCCCATTCCGCAGCGGGTAAAAGCCTTGACCTGGTTGGGTCCAACGCAACCCATACGTGCAGCTTCGCGAACCTGGCCGGCATTTATCTCCTCGCAGCGGCACACCAGTGTCGCGTTTTCTGGTAGCTGGTAAGTCTTATCAGGGGCATAAAGTTTATCGATAAAGGGTCGGATCGAGAGATGTCTGTTCAGTGACCGGTTAATCCGTCGCGCCTCTCTATCGCGCCGTCCCGGACCGATAGAACGCAGTTCATAGCCGAGCTGCAACGCGCAAAGCCTGCCCTGTAACTCGGCCACCCTGGCGCCCGCGATACCGGTGCAATCACCTACCGCCATGACTTGCCTGACACTTGTCTGGCCCCATTTATTGGTAGCCACTTTCCAGTTTTGCTGTAGCGCATCCCATACCGGGTTACAACCCGCGGCAAGGGGTAAGCGAATATTGGAGATCACGCCCTGGTGTAGCATCAGCGTATCGGCTTCTATTCGGACCTGGTGGCCATTAGCAGTCTTTTCCTGATCGAGGTTAAAGCATACCGACTCGAGCGACTCGCCACCTTCGGCACGGAGGCCATTCACGTTTTTGTAAACGCGTATGCGCGCCTTCCTGATTGCCCGTATGAACTTCAGACCCCTGAACAGGTAGTCGGCTGCAGGTAACGCGCGGGGTAACGAGGAAATAGCCTCGAATAATCTCGAACCAGGGGTGGTGTCGACCAGTGCCTCGATTGTCACACCTGCCTGCAGGTACTGCCAGGCGACAAGCAACAGTAACGGCCCACTGCCCGCTAACACCAGGCGCCCGTCCGGCACCATCCCGGCCGATTTCAGCAATATCTGGCCGGCACCCGCCGTCATGACCCCCGGTAAATGCCAACCGGGCAGTGGCATGGGTCGTTCCTGGGCGCCGGTGGCCAGGATCAAGCGGTCCGCGGTAACGAAATGGCTGGAGCCGTCGATCAGCAAACCGACTTCGAGTCTTTCATCCAGGTACCATATCGATGCATTGTTTATATAATTTGCGCCGCTGTTTAGAAACTCATTTACGAGCCTTTTGCCCCGTATATAGTCCTTGCCGAGTGTGTGCACGACATCGTCGTTGACCTCGCTCACGTTGCGATATATTTGGCCACCGGGTGTTTTTTGTTCGTCTACCAGCGCAACCTCGAGGCCGATGCGGGCCGCCTCTGCGGCTGCAGCAAGGCCCGCAGGCCCGCCACCAATTACCAGTACCTCGTAATGCCCCTTCATTCCAGCGACACCAGTTCCGCGGCACCCTGTTGAAACTCGATCCGCATATTTTCCCTGACCTCAACCTGGCAGGCCTGCTGGTTCGGCGCCCCATCGATGTTCATCAGGCAATCGAAACAAATTCCCATCATGCAATATGGAAGCCGCGGCGAATCGGTTACCGGAGTGTTACGCACCTTCCTGTATCCACAAAGCAAAACGGCGGC
>CALZHS010000340.1 GCA_945787265.1 uncultured Gammaproteobacteria bacterium
CCGATTGAGGTGGATCAGGGTCGTTAAGCACCACCGCTATGCCGGTACGAAGCACACCCGCTTTTTCATAACCTATTTTCTCTCGGTCATCCCCCAACCAGGACTGGTGATCGAGGCCGATCGGGGTTAGATGCACGAGATCCGCATCGATAATATTGACCGCGTCAAGCCGCCCGCCAAGCCCGACTTCCAGGATCGCGTAATCCGGCTGCCACTGCTTGATCAGGTAAAGCGCCGCCAGGGTTCCATATTCGAAATAGGTTAAAGCCGTATCGTCGCGTACCGACTCGACGGCATCGAATGCTGCACACAGTTCAGCATCGCTGACCGGTTCCAGGTTATGCTTTACGCGTTCGTTGTATTCTAAAAGATGCGGTGAGGTATAGCTCGCGACGCTGTAGCCGGCTCGACACAACCAGTTTTCGTAGGCGGCGACACTGGAACCCTTGCCATTGGTTCCCGCAACAGTAATCACCTGTCGCGCAATCCTGTCCAGGCCGAGACGGTCGGCAACCCGGCCGACACGATCCAGGCCCAGTTCGATGGCCTTGTCATGCAGGTCCATTTGCCATTGCAACCACTGGTCAAGCGACTCAAAACGCATAGGGGTTCGATGCAGGTGAAACAGGTTGGATCTAGGGAGCGGATTGCCCCAGAAGCATGGCACAAAGCGAACTTATTTTTTGGCGTAGCTCACGGCGATCGACAATCATGTCGAGCGCCCCATGTTCCAGCAGAAACTCGCTGCGCTGAAAGCCCTCCGGCAGCGTTTCACGCACGGTTTGCTCGATCACTCGCGGCCCGGCAAAACCGATCAGGGCACCAGGCTCAGCGATATGAATATCACCGAGCATGGCGAAGCTGGCCGAAACCCCACCCATGGTAGGATCAGTAAGAACACAGATATAGGGCAATTTCCTCTTTGCAAGCCGTGTTAGCGCAGCGCTGGTTTTAGCCATTTGCAGTAACGAGAACAAGGCTTCCTGCATGCGAGCACCACCGCTTGCGGTAAAACAGATTAGCGGAATTTTGTGCTCGATACAGACATTGACCGAGCGCACAAATTTTTCGCCCACAACGGAGCCCATGGATCCACCCATAAACTGGAACTCGAATGCAACGGCCACCATATCGACACCCATCACGGTACCGCGCATTGCCACCAGCGCGTCTTTCTCTCCCGTTTGTTTCTGAGCCTGGCTTAAACGGTCCCGGTACTTCTTGTCATCCCGGAACTTGAGGACATCGTCAGCCTCGAGATCAGCAGCTATTTCCAGGCGCCCCTCCTCGTCAAAAAAAGACTCCAGACGATGGCGTGCGCCGATGCGCATGTGATAATCGCACTTGGTGCAAACTTCCTGGTTACGCTCGAGTTCGGCACGATAAATAATCGAGTCACAATTATCGCATTTCGCCCATAATCCCTCGGGTACATTTTTCTTGTCATTGCCACCCGAGGTCCTGATCTTGGATGGTAACAGGTTCTCAAACCAGTTCATGCTGCACTCCGATTAACCTGGTCAATCATTACGTTTATGCGTCTCGTCATAGCTATCGCCACGTTTTACCTCGTCAAACAACTGGTCCATCAGATCGGCGCTCTTGACGCCCTTGGAAACCTCCACACCACTGCTGACATCGACTCCCCAGGGTCTTAACCGGGCGATAGCATCGGCAACGTTAGAGGCATTAATGCCGCCGGCTAACAACAGTGGATACCCAAACGAGACAGGAATTTTAGACCAGTCAAATGTATCACCTGAGCCGCCCAGCCGTCCAGCAACGTTGCTATCGAGCAAAAACCCCTGCGCAGATTCATATTGTTGCGCATAGGCCCGCGGTTCCTCAATGCTACCCATCGGGATCGATTTGATATAGGGGGTACCCCAGGCCTCGCAAACTTCGCTGGGTTCATTGCCATGAAATTGCAGGCAATCCGGGCGCAGCCTGTGTACCACCTGGGCTATCCAGTCTTCGGTTTCGTCAAGGAAAAGTGCGGTTACGGTCACAAATGGCGGCAGCGCCCGGCGAATTTCGAGGGCTTGTTCAATTTCAATCGATCTCGGGCTGGGATTATGGAACACCAGCCCGATCGAGTCGGCGCCCCTGTCGGCCGCGTGGCGCGCATCCTCTATACGGGTTATTCCACAAATTTTCACTCGGGTTCGGTGCTTCATATCAGAATAATACGGGTTTTTGAGTAACGTTGGGGAGCTTAAATTGTTTCTCGTAAAAAGCCTGCAAAAAATACAGGCCTGCAGCCGGGGCGGTCACCTCCGCCAGATCACGATTTCGCGCCTGAAAAACCTCGCTACACCAGGCCTTATCCCGTTCTCCCTTGCCGACCGCGATCAGGGTGCCCGCGAGATTACGCACCATGTGATACAGAAAAGCATTCGCCCTGATGTCCAGATACAATAATTGACCACGACGAGTGACTGAAACTTCATGCACACACCGACTCGCCGATTTAGACTGGCAGCCAACGGCGCGAAAACTGCTGAAGTCGTGTTCCCCGATGAACATCTGCGCACAGTCGTGCATTAATTCGTGGTCCAGGGATCGAAACTCCCAGCTCGTGCGATCATGGAAGATTGCACTTGGAACTTCCGCGTTCAGAATAATATAGCGGTAAGCCCTGGACCTGGCGCTGTACCGGGCATGAAATTCATCGCTCACGGGTAGCACCCATTTTATTCTTATATCGCGCGGCAATCGGCAGTTCGCACCCAGCATCCAGGCCCGTTCGCTGCGTTCCGCGCTGGTAGTAAAATGCGCGACCTGTTCGATTGCATGAACGCCGCTGTCGGTACGCCCGGCGCAAACCAGGTCGACTGGATGATCCGCAACAAAGCCAAGCGCAGCCTCGAGATGCTGCTGCACGGAATCACAGTGCGGCTGGCGTTGCCAACCGCAATAGGCAGTTCCCGAATACTCGACGCCCAGCGCGTATTTCACTTGTTACCCCAACAATACCGGTGAGCTGTCAATAATATCGCTTGTCCAGGCAGATGGCACTAATCGCGACTCGGCAGAAACAATGGATGCTTTGGCAGTACAGAAATACAGAGTCATCAGCGATCGAGACCCGGCACCAGCGGCGTTAATTGTGAACCTGCCAGGGTCGACTATTGA
>CALZHS010000341.1 GCA_945787265.1 uncultured Gammaproteobacteria bacterium
TGCTCCTGCTCGGCCTGGGACTGGACCTGTTGTGGATTTGCGTGCATGGCCTTATCCACCTGCATTTCGTGTATGGTGCCGAGATGCTGCTCTATCTGTTCAGCCTGGTCTGGATTGCCGATATCGGCGCCTATTTCAGCGGGCGACGCTTCGGTAAACACAAGCTCGCACCAGCCATCAGCCCGGGCAAGACCTGGGAAGGTTTATGCGGTGGCCTGGTTGCCAACCTGTTCTGGATACTGGGCATTTACCAGCTGAGCTCGGGATGGGGTTTCGGATTAGCGGAATTTTTCCTGATTAGTGTGGCAACGTCGTTGATTTCGGTCGTTGGTGATTTATTTGTAAGTGTTCTCAAGCGAGAAGCCGGCGTGAAGGATAGCGGCAAGTTGCTGCCGGGGCACGGCGGGGTGCTGGACCGCATCGATAGCCTGATCGCCGCGTCCCCGGTATTCGTCGCCGGGGCTTTTCTGGCGGGGCCGTTGTGAAGCAGATTACGATGCTGGGTGCGACCGGATCGATCGGGCAATCCACGCTCGATATTGTCGCTCGTCACCCCGACCAGTATCGTCTTTATGCGCTAACTGCGAATAGTAATCATCGGAAAATGGTGCAACTTTGCCGTCAGTTTGAACCTCGTTTCGCGGTGATGAGTGATCCTGACAGCGCTCGGCTTTTAGGCGAGTCGATTGCTGATCTGGCCACCGAAATTCTGTCAGGTGAAGGCGCACTGGCCGAGGTTGCTGCGGCTGATGAAGTCGATGTCGTCGTCGCCGCAATTGTCGGAGCGGTGGGACTGATGCCAACCCTGTCCGCGGTTCGAGCGGGTAAGCGCGTTTTGCTTGCCAACAAGGAGGCACTGGTCATGGCGGGGGGGCTGTTCATGGATGAGGTTCAGCGATATGGTGCCGAACTGCTGCCGGTTGACAGCGAGCACAATGCAATTTTCCAGTGCCTGCCGCCAGGATCGATTGGTAAAGGCGTCGCCGGTGAGGGTGTACGTAAAATAATCCTGACCGGTTCGGGTGGGCCGTTTCGGGATATCGATGTCGAACTACTCGAAGACGTCACCCCGCAACAGGCCTGTGACCATCCGAACTGGGATATGGGGCCCAAAATATCGGTAGATTCAGCTACTATGATGAACAAGGGACTGGAATTGATCGAAGCCTGCTGGATGTTTGCGATCGACCACAGCGATGTCGAGATTCTGCTGCATCGGCAAAGCATAGTACACTCCATGGTTGCGTATAATGACGGTTCGGTCATTGCGCAAATGGGCAATCCTGATATGCGAACGCCTATTGCCAATGCCCTTGCCTGGCCCGAGCGGATAGAGAGTGGAGTTGAACCATTGAATTTGTTGCAGGTCAGTCATCTTGATTTTACGCAGGCCGACGAGGGGCGGTACCCATGCCTGGCGTTGGCGCGAGAGGCCTGGCAACAGGGCGGTACCAGCACCACGGTATTGAACGCCGCAAACGAGATTGCAGTTGAATATTTCCTCAACAGGCAGATAAAATTTACCGATATTCCGAGATTGATTACCAGGGTCATGGAGCAGGCAACAAGCGCACCCGCTAATGATCTGGACGCTATTCTGGAAGCGGATTCGAATGCGCGTGAATCGGCACGCAGGCTTATTTAAATACGGAACTGAACAAGATGGATTTCCTTAGCATTATCTACAGTATTCTCGCCTTCATAGTGGCAATCGGCGTGCTGGTTACCGTCCACGAATTTGGCCATTTCTGGGTGGCTCGCAAGCTGGGTGTCAAGGTATTACGATTTTCGGTTGGTTTTGGCAAACCCTTGTGGCTCAAAAAAGCGGGTGCAGATCAAACCGAATACGTGATTGCCATGATTCCCTTTGGCGGTTACGTCAAGATGCTGGATGAGCGCGAGGGCGAGGTAGAGGCAGCCGAACTGGACCGGGCTTTCAATCGAAAATCTTTATGGCGCCGCTTCGCGATCGTGGCGGCGGGACCGGCATTCAACTTCCTGTTTGCCATTGTCGCCTACTACCTGATTTTTCTTGCCGGCGTCAGCGGTGTCAAACCGGTTGTCGGGGAAATCAATAATCCGAGTCCCGCCTATACAGCCGGGGTTCAGCAAGGCGATCTTATACTCTCGGTCAATGGGCTCAAGACCGGGACCTGGGAACGAGCCCGATTCGCAATGCTGGAGGAATCGGTGAGTGCAGAGAAGCTTGTCCTGCAGGTACAGGGTCAGGATTTACAAATTCGCGACAAGGTGATTGATATCAGCGAGCTGGAGCTGCTCCAGGAAGAGCAGATCGATCTGATGCGAGACCTCGGCATGTCTACCTGGAGGCCCAGGGTTCCACCAATTATCGCTGAAGTGCTCCCCGATGGAGCGGCACAGCAATCCGGTTTACGCGCCGAAGACAAAATCCTTGCGCTCGATAATATCAGGATCGAAAGCGCCCAGCAGTGGGTTGATCTTATTCGCGACAATGCCGGCGTCGAGATGGAGCTTAGAGTATTACGCGACGGCAGGGAGCAGGACCTGAGACTGACGCCGCGGAGTCGTACCGAGGCCGGGGAAACCTATGGCTATATCGGCGTTCGTAATCGAATTGAAATACCCGAGTCGATCCGTCTCGAAATGATGGTGACCGAGCGCTTCGGACCCGTGGAAGGATTAACAGAAGCCATGGACAAGACCTGGCGCATGACCTGGCTTACCCTCAGGGTACTGGGTAAGCTCGTGACCGGGGAGGCTAGCGTTAGAAATCTCAGTGGTCCGATCACGATTGCTCACTATGCCGGACTCTCGGCGCGCATCGGACTGGAACCCTTTCTGGGATTCCTCGCAATTATCAGTATTAGTCTCGGTGTTTTAAACCTGCTACCGGTGCCGATGCTGGACGGCGGTCACCTGTTTTACTACCTGGTTGAAGCAATAAAGGGTAGTCCCGTATCAGAAGCAACCGAGATTATCGGACAAAAAATCGGTATTTTGCTGCTTTTTTGCCTGATGAGCATCGCAATTTATAATGACCTGTTGCGCCTGGTAGATTAATTTTGAGAATTCGCATCTGGGTCAGTGCGTTAGCGCTATGGTCAATATCCTGCTGGGCGCATGCTGAAAGTTTTACCTGTGGTCAGTATCCTGCTGGGCGCATGCCGACAGTTTTACGGTCGAAAGTATCGAAGTTATCGGTAACAAGAAGATTACCGTCGGCACGGTCCTCAGCTATATACCGGTCAACGTGGGTGAGTCCCTCGATACGGACAGAACGCCCGAACTCATCCGTGAACTTTACGCTACCGGTTTTTTTGACGATATTGAATTGCTCAGACGCGATAATGCCCTGATCATCAAGGTCGTCGAGCGGCCATCGATTGCCGAAGTCAATTTTGAAGGAAATGACGATATTGAAGACGAAGCCCTGGTGCAGGCGCTGGACCAGGTAGGGATGTCCAAGGGCAGAATTTTCAACGAAAACCAGCTCGAGAAACTTGAACTGGAGCTGCAGCAGATCTACTACTCGCTGGGTAAATACGCAGCCAGGATTGACGCCAGCTGGCGTAGTCTGGATGAGGATCGTGTCGCTATAGATATCAACATATCT
>CALZHS010000342.1 GCA_945787265.1 uncultured Gammaproteobacteria bacterium
TTTTTTGCCTGTTGTTCCCTCGAATCTCGATATCACCACACCCCGATTCCGTCGTCATCCTCGCGAAAGCGGGGATCTTGCAAAGGCTAAAGCGCTGCTTTTTGCAGTTTAAGTTGATCCAGATCGGTATTTGTATTCGGTGATTGCGCGAGTATTGGCGCATGGCAAGCAAGAAACCAGTTTCACTGAATCACGCAAAACTCTACCAGTCCTGTAATCTTCGGCAGTTTGAATTTAAAACCACAGCAGATCTCCAACCCCTGGATAAGCCGTTGGGTCAGGATCGGGCACTGGAGGCAATAGAATTCGGTGTCGATATTGAGCAACAGGGGTTCAACCTGTTTGTAGTAGGGGATACCGGCCTCGGCAAACACGAACTCGTGCAGCAAATACTATCGCGGCATGCGCAGGCTTCGGACCTTCGATCCGATTGGTGCTACGTGAATAACTTTGCCAATCCCCAGAAGCCAAAGCTATTGAAATTGCCGGCAGGCATGGGTCAGAAACTGCGCCTCGACATGCAGTCGCTGGTTGAGGATTTATTGACCTTGTTGCCATCGTCCTTTCAAAGCGAGGAATATCGAAATCGTCGCCAGGAAATCGAGCAGGAATTGCAGGACCGACAGGAACAGGCCTTCAGCGAACTCGACAGGGAAGCTGAGGAAAAGGGAATCATCATCATGCGCACACCAGGTGGTTATACCATGGGACCGATGGTCAATGGCCATCTGCTTGACCAACAGGAATACGCGAAACTCTCGGATAGCGAAAAGCAGCGCATCGAGTCTTTAATCGCGGACCTCCAAATCAAATTGCAGTCTATTCTTCGGGAAATGCCCTTAGTACAGCGTGAGCATCTTCAGCAAATCAAGGCTTTGAACCAGGAAATCACCCAACACACGGTTGAGCAGTTAATCGCCTGGATGGAAAACAGCTATCGTGACCAACCCGATGTCATGGAATATCTGCAGGCGGTAAAAGAGAATGCAATTAAGGGCGTAAATGCGTTTCTACCTTCGGACCGAATACAGGAGACCGATAATATCGCCAGCCGCGTCGCCCAGTTCCACGCTTTCAGCATCAACGTCATTCTCGACAATACCGATGCCCAGGGTGCGCCAATCGTATTTGAAGACAACCCTACCTATCAGAATCTGATCGGCCGCGTCGAGTATATTTCCCAGATGGGAACCCTGGTCACGAACTTCACCCTGATCAAGCCCGGTGCCCTGCATCGAGCCAACGGCGGCTATCTGATTCTGGACGCTTTTAACCTGTTAAGGCATGGCTTTGCGTGGGAAGGTCTCAAGGGAGCACTCAAGTCCGGTGAAATCAAGATTCAATCGCTGGAGCAAATGCTGAGCCTGGTTAATACGGTCTCGCTCGAACCGGAATCGATGCCACTCGACGTCAAGGTGATCCTGGTCGGCGAGCCCTGGCTTTACTACCTGCTGAGGTCTCATGATCACGAGTTTGAGCAGTTATTCAAAGTGTCGGCAGATTTTGCACAAACCGCAAAGCGTGACGCCGAGAGTATGCTTGGCTATGCGCGCATGATCGCGGCCGTGCAGCAGAAATGCGAGGCCAGGCCGCTGGATAAGGCGAGCGTTGGCCGGATTATTGAAGAGGCGTCGCGGAACGTCGGCGATAGCGAAAAGCTGTCTTTGCATAGGGACGATATGCGCGATTTACTGAACGAGGCCAATTACTGGGCCGGCAAGGCGAATAAGAAAATCATAGGCCTTGCCGATGTCGAGCAGGCAATCGAAAAGCAGACCCGTCGCCAGGATCGATA
This sequence comes from uncultured Gammaproteobacteria bacterium, assembly GCA_945787265.1. Classification (GTDB taxonomy): domain Bacteria; phylum Pseudomonadota; class Gammaproteobacteria. The sequence continues at coordinate 1,796 of CALZHS010000342.1, forward strand.
CCGCGAACTTTTCCAGGAGCAGATACTACGCGGCATCAAGCTCATCGATACCGAGGGCAGCAGGATTGCGCAGGTAAACGCACTTTCAGTACTGCAGGTAGGCGGCTATCGTTTTGGACAGGCCTCGCGCATCACCGCGACCGCGAGGCTCGGCCGAAAAGGCGTCGTCGATATCGAGCGTGAGGCCAAGCTGGGAGGTGATATCCACTCCAAGGGAGTCATGATTCTGTCGTCCTACCTGGCCCACCGCTATGCCGCAAACCAGCCTTTGCCGCTGGCTGCAAGCCTGGCTTTCGAACAGTCATACGGGATGGTCGATGGCGACAGTGCCTCGGCGGCGGAACTGTGCGCGTTATTGTCAGCACTGGGTGAAGTACCGCTCAATCAATCGTTGGCCGTCACCGGTTCGATCAATCAACTGGGCGAAATCCAGGCGATCGGGGGCGTCAACGAAAAAATCGAGGGATTCTTCGAGATCTGTGCTGCGCGCGGATTAACCCGGGAACAGGGAGTTATTATCCCCGCAGCCAACCAGGTGCACCTGATGCTGCACAAGGATGTTCGTGAAGCGGTCAAAAAGGGAGCGTTCAATATTTACCTTGCCGGGCAGGTCGAAGACGTGATGCGGTTGCTCTCTGGCCTGCAACCGGGCAAGACTGATGCCAGCGGTAACTACCCGAAAAAGAGTTTCAATTACAGGGTGCAACAGCGCATCAAGCAGCTGCAATCCATGCAAAAACAATTCGCCCGGCAAAATGATGACGGGAATTCCTCTGCGCAGACGGACAAAAAGTCGTGACCGAAAAGCAAGCGGACGAAAAGCAGGCAACCGTGATGCTGGCGGCCGATGTCAGCAGCTACTCGATTACCATGGTCAACCTGGCGGTGGAAATGGCGGCGTCGGTGCAGACCGGTTTGATTGGCCTGTTTATCGAAGACGAAGATTTACTGCGGATTTCGGGATTGCCATGCACCCGCGAGATCACCCTGACCACGACTCGTGAACGTCCTACCAGTATCAACCAGATGCAGCGCTCGCTTCAGGTCGCCGCGCTGCAGTTCAAAAAATCCCTGCAACAGGAAGCACAGGCATCGCAGATTGCCTGGCGCTTCGACACGGTGCGGGGCCGCATGCGGGATATCGGCCTGAAACCCCGCCTGGACGTGTCCTATACAATTCTTGGTCACCCGCTATCCCACCGACTGCAATCTGGGCAGCTGCGCAAGGCCCGCAGAATTTTGCTGGTCCTGGACGACTCGCCGCGGCAGAAACATGCGCTAGAAGTGGTATTACGACGTTTTCAGCATGAAAAGGTTGAATTG
>CALZHS010000343.1 GCA_945787265.1 uncultured Gammaproteobacteria bacterium
CTGGACAAAAAGACTGGCGTAAAGGCCGATCATGCGCAGTAACAATCCGTAACCGGGTACCGAACGCGAAATCATGTCTTCGAATACGTTGGCCACAGTTTGGTTGAACTCGAAAGGCCTGACCTCACTTAAACGGCTCGAAAACACCCGGTCTTTACCTGTTTTACGGCTCACAGCAGTAATCCTGCAAGCTTGCCGTCGAGGTAGACCTGTGCGATTGCTGACCGTTCCCAGGGTGGCACCCGGTGCTTTTGAAACATCCGCTTTAGTCGATGACGATCGCTGTTCTGTTGCCCTTTATCGCGAAACCTGAGCGTCAACGCCTGACCCTTATCGACCAGTTTCAGTTTTTCGAAAATGTCCCGGCGCTGTAATTTCAGACCCAGCTGCTCGATTTCGATATCCGGTTTCAAATCAAATTCGAATTCCCCGTTTGCACACCGGATGCTGCCTTCACGAACCAGAAAAAGGCGCTGATCGTAAAGCCTGATAGCGTAATCAGGCATTGCAACCTCCGGCATCGTTCCGGGTTTCGCATGCAGCTGCTTCATCAATTCCTGCAGGCGTGCCTGCGGCAGGGTCGGTAGCCCGGCGTCGGCTATCCAGTAACGCACCAGATTTTTACGCCGAGCAGGCGACAGCTGCAACAGTCCGGCCAGATCGATGGTCGAAAATCCACCCGAAGTAGCGGTTTTCAGAACCGCAAAATCAAGCCCGGCAATTTCATCCAGTAATGCCTGGGTTTCAGACTGTATCTCGCTTGCCACCGACAGCGATTCCTGAAAATGTGGCCAGCGTGCCCTGATCGCGGGAACGACCTGGTTGCGTAAATAATTGCGATCGAAGCGGTCAGTCTGGTTGCTGGGATCATTGAACCAGGGAATTTCATGCTGCGAACAGTGGCCGTAATAAAAGCGTATCGCCCAACATGCGTTGCCTTGCGATACCACGCAATCCCGCGCTTCCGGACCCGCGCAAGGCATTCAACAGGAATGTCTCTGCCTGGTCATCAGCATGATGCGCGGTCACAATACAGTCACCGGCACCGGTATGCTGCCTGAACAATTGATAACGCTGCCGGCGGGCTTCGGCTTCAATATTACTATTGACACCGTTAAGATCGAACCTGTCTATTCTGATTTCGAGGCCGTAACGCTGTGCCTGTTCAATACAGAACGCTTCCATGCCAGGGGCGACATCGACCAACCCGTGGTTGAAATGCCAGGGAACAATCTGAAAATCCCGGGATCTGGAAACCAGCAAATGGAGCAATACCGATGAGTCAAGGCCTCCGCTAAAAGCGACGAAAACCCGGCTGACATGGTTGGGAATCAGGTCCAGACATGATTGCATGAGACCGGCCGAATACTAAAAGCCGTTATCCTATCAGGCTTCCCGATAGCGGCCAAAAGCGATCAGCTTCTGATAACGTTGATCGAGTAACTTGTCGAGCGGAATTGCATCGAGCAGATCAAGCGTTTCGATCAGGTTCTGTTTCAATGATGCAGCGACCTCGTCATAGTCACGATGAGCGCCACCCAGGGGCTCCGCAATAATGTTGTCGATCAGGTTAAGGGATAGCAGCCGCTGTGCGGTGATTCCCATTGCTTCCGCGGCCTGTTCGGCCTTGTCAGCGCTTTTCCACAAAATAGAGGCACAGCCCTCGGGTGATATCACCGAGTAGGTAGCATACTGCAGCATATTGATGCGATCACCAATACAAATTGCCAACGCACCACCCGAACCCCCTTCGCCTATGACCGTACAGATAACCGGCGTTTTCAAGTGGGCAAGCGTAAACAGATTCCTGGCGATAGCTTCGCTCTGCCCTCTCTCTTCGGCACCGATGCCCGGATAGGCCCCGGGCGTATCCACCAGCGTAATCAGCGGCATCCTGAACTTTTCTGCCATCTTCATCAGGCGCATTGCCTTGCGATAACCCTCCGGTCGCGGCATGCCAAAGTTACGCTTGATTTTTTCCTTGGTATCGCGGCCTTTTTGCTGGCCAATCACCATGACAGGCTTACCCTCGAGTCGCCCTATTCCACCCACCATGGGATGATCATCGGCAAAGGCACGATCACCGTGAAGGTACTCGAAATCGGTAAAAATGCGTTCGATGTAGTCGATAGAGTAAGGTCGATTCGGATGTCGCGACAACTGCGAGATCTGCCAGGCGTTAAGCTTGCCAAAAATCGTGCTGGTTAGAGATTCAGCCTTGCGCTCGAGCGTCTGGATTTCCTGGCTGATGTTAATATCCGAATCGTCGGTGACATAGCGCAGCTCTGAAATCTTTGCCTGGAGCTCGGCAATCGGTTGTTCAAAATCTAGAAAGTTTGGATCCATCTGAGGCCGTCAGTTAATCAAGGCTGAAGCTAGTGTAACGATTCGATAAATCGATGTCATCCATGCAGCTATACATACTCGGAAATCGACTCGGAAATCAGGCTTAGCGCCTGCGCCGGCGCCTGATGCTGGGTGATAGGCCTGCCAATAACGAGGTAACTGGCCCCGCTTGCGAGGGCCTGCTGAGGCGTAACAATACGTTTCTGATCATCCGCGGCAGCCCATTCAGGTCGGATACCGGGCGTTACCAGCAACACGGCATCGCCCAGACTCGTGCGCAAGGCAACCGCTTCCTGGGCCGAACACACGACACCATCCAGGCCACTGTCGATTGCGCTACGGGCCAGCCGGGTGACCATTTGCAGCACTGGCACATCGATTCCCAGTGCCTTTAATTCGGTCGAACCGGAGCTGGTTAATACGGTCACCGCGATCAGGAAAGGACGACGTGGAACAACCTCGATGCCCTCACGCGCGGCCTGCATCATGGTAACGCCCCCCAGGGCATGAACGTTGAGCATCCAGACTCCCAGCTTCGCCGCCGCACTCGCCGCTTTTTTTACCGTGCTGGGGATATCGTGGTATTTCAAATCGAGAAAAACGTCGTAACCGATGTCAATCAATGCTTCGACCAGGGCTGGCCCCGCGCTGGTAAACAGCTCCTTGCCCACTTTTAGCCGGCACTGATCGGGGCTAATTTTCTTGGCGAACTCGATGGCCTGATCGTGACCGGGAAAATCGAGTGCAACAATAATTTTCGGATCTTTCATAGCTTGATCGACTTCATCGAATCCCAGTTTCGACAGCTTGGACACAGCCACTGGATGGCGTGACTCTCGTAGCCGCAGCGCGAGCAGGTGTATTCGGTCTTCTTTTTCTGCAGGGATTTGAGGAAGCTTGACAGGGTTTCCCAGGTTTCACCCAGCTGATCGGGATTCGATTTTAAAAAGCGCAGCGCGAACTCAAAAGCTTCGAAAGAAGGTGACTGATGCAATATATCCGATAAAAATTCGCGCGCTTTTTCGATTTCGTCGTTACGGGCGTAATTTTCAAGCAGCGCCATCGCGAGGCGGGTCGACGGGTGCTTTTGATACTGAATTTGCAGAAACTCCCGGTAAACCCGGTCCTCTTTCTGCCGGTAAATAAGCCTCGCCGGCTCGATGTACAATCCCATGTACTCCGGGCTCTGGCGGACCAGTCGCTGAAAAATCCCTTTGGCTGCCGTCAAGTTATCCGTTTTTAGATACAAGTCGACCAATAACAAGGCGGCTCGCACACATTTAGCATCGACTTCAAGCGCACGGTCGAGATGCTTACGCGCAACGCGATGATTGCCGGTTTTAATCGCATCCTGCGCAATTTCGCATAAGCACTGACTGTAGACCAGTTCGGCCTCGGGCTCGCCGTCGTTATACAGCACTTG
>CALZHS010000344.1 GCA_945787265.1 uncultured Gammaproteobacteria bacterium
CGTCTTTTCATGCCGGGGCCTGCTGATAACAATATTCTGGTTACAGCGTTATCGGCAACCGCCGCCAAAGCTTTATTTCCAAGAGGCTCGATTGTTATTTTTTTAGCAGCAGCAGGCGCTTCTCGCGGGCCTTCGACTCGGTGGCAAGATCGGTCTCGGGTAACTTAAGTACCTGATCGTAGAGTTTTACTGCCTGCTGCGGATTACCTGTAATTCGATGAAATTCTGCCTCGGCCATCAGGCGCAGTGCGGGTTGTTTCAACGCCTGGTAAATTTCTGATAACTCGAAATAAACCTGCTGTTCTTCCGGAAAACTGTTTTCGAGCCGCCTTGCAATCACCAGCGCGGCCTGATTTTGGCCAGCCAGCTTGAGCAAGCGTACCAGCCGCAGCGAGAGCACGTAGTCCCCGGGGAAAATATCGAGCAAGCGCCGATACACCAGCTCCGCGTCGTCCTCGCGTCCCAGGTGTTCCAGGTTTTCTGCATAAGCGACGCCGTACCAGATGTTTTCACTTTCGCGATGGTACAACTCGCCCAGCATCTTATCGGCACGCTGATACTCGGCGGCCTGAATCGAGGCCAGCGCACGCAGGTAGTCGCTACCCTGCTGCGGTAAATGATCTCTACTCGCGTATTGCAGAAAATCCTTGAACAATAAAAAGTCTTCCACCTGGTTGGCACCTTTGGGCAAGGTATTGGTCCGATTAATCGCTTCAGCGACACGATTAGGGCTGAGTGGATGGGTGCGCAGATACTCGATCCCGCCAGACCCGGAACTTCCCGAGAGCTGACCCATGATGCCGAAAAACTCGACCATGCCCTGGGGGTCGAACTGGGCATCACTCAAGAGTCCGATCCCGATTCGATCGGCCTCGTATTCGTTCTCCCGGGTGTAGTTGATCATCGCCTGCTGACCGGCGGCCGCACCACCATAAAACAACGCGGCACCGGCCTGAGAATCGACGCTGCCGACCAGCAAGCCCGCGAGCATTGTCAAAATGGTCGCGTTGCCGATCTCGCCCGCTTTTTCCATCATGTTCATGCCGTGCATCAGACGCACGTGGGCAATTTCGTGTGCCAGCACCGAGGCTAACTGATGCTGGGTGCGGGCCTGCTGGATCAAACCCCGGTTGACACCGATATACCCGCCGGGCAGTGCAAACGCGTTTACCGAATCGTCACGCACGATAAAGAAACGGTATTCGCGCACGCGGTTGTCGATTCCCGCGAGTAATCGGAATCCAAAGTCATTAATATATCGATCGAGCAACGGATTTGTTTCGACCAATCCCTTGGACAGAAGTCTTTCGTAAAAGGAGCGCCCCAGTTTCGTCTCGCGTTCAATGTTAAATGGCGCATCTTCACCCAGGCTCGGCAGCTCGGAGCTCGCGCAGATAACCTGGCTGATTAGCAGCAGCGAAATCCCGATGCAGGCCATAAGGCCGAAATTGGGTAAATGCCGGGAACGTAACAACATTTTGCTTGGATCGATATAAAATTGAACTATATTAGAATAGTATCGACACGGTAGCATAGTATTCGTTCCACAAGCTCAGGTTCAATGTCCCGGATAAGTCCCGGATAAAAGAAATAAGCGTTTCCGATTTGCATCGCATGTTACGCAAAGAAGATCATTTTGAGTTAGTCGATATCCGTACCCCGGCGGAAATCGAACGCGGCGTATTGCCCAACGCCAGGACGCTGGCGATGCACCTGATCCCGCTAAAACTCAACTACTTCACTGAATCGCCGCGCCAGATCGTTATCTACTGCAGAACCGGGAGTCGCTCTGCACAGGTTTGCCGTTTTTTAAACCAGCAGGGAATCAACAACGTGATCAGTTTGCGCGGTGGCGTCGTCAAGTGGGCGGCGGGAGGTCACAGCCTGGATCCCAGACCCGCCAAAGCCATCGCCTAGCCGCGGTCTCGCTTGCCTTTTAAAAAATCCTGACATATAAATGCCGTTTGGGTAGGCCCAACGACCGGCTAACGGAGATTTTTGATGGCAACATTCGATCGAGAAATTGATGCCTCGGGACTGAATTGCCCGCTGCCAATATTGAGGGCGAGGAGAGCACTTGGCGATATGGAGCACGGTCAAATCCTGAAAATAATCTCGACTGATCAAGGATCGGTAAAAGACTTCGAGGCCTTTTCGAAGCAGACCAATAACCCGCTGTTGTCATCGGGCGAGGAAGGCGGGAAATTTGTTTTCCTGGTGAAAAAATCCTGAAGTTCACGATCCCCCTGAAAACCCAGTCAAACCCGGCTTAAATCGATTCCAGGCCGCAATCATCGAGAATCCCGGCCCGGGACGTTTAATTTCGCGGTTTTTTTGGGATATCTTCAATAAATCCAAGCTGTTATTAGTGCATTTGACTATTAACCATAATAGAATTTTAGGTTTGGCATAAACAATTGTGCTTTTTAGTTTAATGATTATCAGAGGTTAGCGTGGAATTATCGGGTTCTGAAATAATAATCCAGTTTTTGAAAGACGAGGGAGTCAAACACCTCTTCGGCTACCCGGGTGGCGCCGTCCTGCATATTTACGACGCGCTGCAGAAACAGGACGATGTACAGCACATCCTCGTGCGTCATGAGCAGGGCGCTACGCATGCCGCGGATGGTTATGCGCGGGCAACCGGCAAGCCGGGCGTCTGCCTCGTGACCTCGGGTCCCGGCGCGACCAACGCGATCACCGGCATCGCGACCGCCTACATGGATTCAATACCGCTGGTTGTTATAACCGGCCAGGTTCCAAGCCACGCTATCGGCAGTGACGCATTTCAGGAAGTCGACTCGGTGGGCGTGTCCCGACCCTGTGTCAAACATAACTTCCTGGTCAAGGATTTGAACAAACTGGCGGAGACCCTGAAAAAGGCATTTTACGTTGCCACCAGCGGTCGTCCCGGTCCCGTCGTGGTCGATATTCCGAAAGATATTACCGCGCCGCATATCAAGATTCCGTACCAGTACCCGGAAAAGGTCGAGCTACGCTCGTATAACCCGAATTTCAAGGGTCATCCGCGCCAGATAAAACGTGCGGTCGAGTTAATGCTGAATGCCAAGCGACCCATGATTTATACCGGGGGTGGCGTTATTCTCGACAATGCGTCGGATGAATTGCGCAGTTTCGTGCGCAAGCTCGGTTACCCGATCACGCAAACCCTGATGGGCCTCGGGGCTTTTCCCGGAACTGATCCGCAGTTCATCGGCATGCTTGGCATGCACGGTACCTACGAAGCTAATATGGCGATGCACGAATGCGACGTTCTAATTTGCATCGGGGCACGTTTCGACGATCGCATAACCGGTGTGACCAGCAAGTTCTGCCCCTACGCACAAATTATTCATGTCGATATCGATCCCGCTTCGATTTCAAAAACGATCAATGCCGACATCCCCATCGTCGGAGGAGCCAAACAGGTTCTGACCGAGATGATTAAACAACTGGAACAGACCGAACTTAAAATCGACAACAAGGCGCTTGATGCCTGGTGGAAAACGATCAAGGCCTGGCAGTCACAGCAAAGCTTCGCTTACGAGAAGAAAAAAGGCCTGATTCAGCCGCAGGAAGCCGTCGAAGAACTTTATAAAGTTACCAAAGGCGATGCCTATATCACGTCGGATGTCGGCCAGCACCAGATGTACGCGGCCCAGTTCTACCATTTCGACGAGCCCCGGCGCTGGATCAATTCCGGGGGTCTCGGCACCATGGGATTCGGACTTCCCGCTGCGATGGGTGTCAAACTTGCGTTCCCCGACAAGGACGTTGCCTGCGTCACCGGCGAAGGCAGCATCCAGATGTGCATACAGGAGCTATCCACCTGCCTGCAGTACGACACCCCGGTCAAGATAATCAATCTTAATAACCGCTATCTGGGGATGGTGCGCCAGTGGCAGGAATTTTTCTACGAGAAACGCTATTCACATGTCTACATGGATTCGCTGCCCGATTTCGTCAAGCTGACCGAGGCCTACGGGCATGTCGGTATTCGCGTCGATGATCCCGACGATCTGCATGATGCAATGGTAGAGGCGTTCAAGCTCAAGGACAGGACCGTGTTTCTCGACATCATTACCGACCAGGAAGCGAACGTTTACCCGATGATTTCAGCTGGCAAGGCCCATAACGAGATGGATCTCTCGCCGCTGCAGCAGAAAGTGCAGGCATCGCTGAAGGCGAAGGGAGAACTGGTTTAATGCGACACATCATTTCCCTGCTGGTCGAAAACGAGGCCGGCGCTCTTTCCCGTATCTCCGGTTTGTTCTCCGCCCGGGGATACAATATTGAATCACTGACGGTTGCTACCACGGAAGACCATACCCTGTCGCGCATGACGATAATTACGACCGGCTCTGATCGCATCATCGAGCAGATCACCAAGCAACTCAACAAATTGATTGATGTCGTCAAGCTACAGGACTTTACCGAGGGTAATTTTATCGAGCGCGAAATGATGTTCGTCAAGGTCA
>CALZHS010000345.1 GCA_945787265.1 uncultured Gammaproteobacteria bacterium
TGTCCAGATTGCCGCTGTTCTGGATAGCTGCCTTGCTGACTGCCTCGAAACTGCGCCGGGTGTTCATACCCCGCATCAGGTCTTCTGCTGCCGCAAGAATATGGCAGTCCGTGATTTGCACCACGCTGACCAGGTCCGGGTTGGCAGGCCTGATTTGCGTGGGCTTCGCTTTGACGGGGTCGCTCATCTTGATTCCGTTTTAGTAAGATTGATTGACAAGCTGCGGCAGGTTCTCGGTAACGCTTACCCCGGGAGTTTATATCGCCGCTGGACCTGGCGGAAGCGACCATAGCAATAATCACGATCAGCGACAAATAGGTGCTTTAAGCCCGGAGGGCTTATCCCCCAGCCACGGTTCTCTCAACATAAAAAGGAGCCCGGTTTGCCGACCTCGCTAATCTCTGGACGATAACCTGGTATGAAAAGAGACAACGAAAGCCAAAGGCGTTTCATATGGCTCCCGTTACTGGCATTATTGGCCGATCATGCATCCCGCGGAAAAATTCAGGTTCATACCTTATCGACGCCAGGATATCGTCGAGATGTGCCTGCGCGATCGCAAACCGGGGGCAGACGTCGACGAGTTCCGCCAGCTGAGTTACATGCTTGACCAGGTTTATCAATTCGAATTTCACCGGATTATCGAAGCGTTGAAGCATGCCTATGCGGATCTCGACCCCGATAGCGATACCCGAAACCTGGATTATCCCGAATCTGGAGCGAGCGAATCTTTTGTCAGCCTGTTGGATGGACTGCTTGAAAAAGCCAACTACGAACGCGTTACCGAGTCGGATTTGAAGCGGGCGCTCTCCGAGTCGTCGCTGTTCAAGATACGATTGCAGGTTGATTTTAATGATTTTTCCGAGGTCTCTTTATTTGCTCGCGGTCAATCGGTGCGCACCGAAACGATTTCAACCTGGTTTGGGCTGCGCAGCAAGACGATCGATTTTATCAACTACGAACGGGTCGTGGTTTATCTGAAAATTCGCGATGACTACGTTCGTGACCGGCTCGATTCTGAAATTTGCCGGCCTGGCGCAACCTTGCTCAAAATGTTTCGTAACGTTCCCAGGGCGGATCTTGAAATGCTGTTTCCGAATACGCGCGTAGGAATGCGCTTGATGGATAAGCTCCTGATCGGTATTCCTGCGGTTGTCAGTGGCGGCATTGTATTAACGACCAAGCTTGGCGCGTCGCTGGTCTTGCTCGGGTCGCTTTTCGGTTATTGGCTTGGTGTCAGCAGCCAACCGGTGGAACTGAACCAGGCTGCCGTGTTAGCCCTGCTGGCCGGAGCCGCAGCACTGGCTGGCTACCTGTGGAAACAGTTCAACAATTTCAAGAACCGGAAAATTCGTTTCATGCAGGCGCTGACGCAAAATTTGTACTTCAAGAACCTGGACAACAATGCCGGGGTTTTTTATCGACTGGCGAACGATGCCGAAGAGGAGGAGTCCAAGGAAGCCATACTTGCGTATCACTTCTTATTGATGAGTTCCGCACCGATGACCAGGGGAGAGCTGGACCGCAATATCGAAACCTGGTTTGAATCTGAGTGGGACTGTGAGGTTGATTTTGAAATCGACGATGCGCTGCATAAGCTGGTGGCGCTGGGTCTGGTTGAAAAATCAGGGGACAAACTGGATGCCGTGCCGGTGGAACAGGGTATTCGAATCCTGGACCAGCGTTGGGATAATTATTTCGTTGCTGGCTGGATGCGGATGCGGTAATAGAGCTCTCTGGACGAAAGGATGATCAGCAGTGGGTTGCGGGGTTCTGGGACATGCTGGCCAGGGTGGAAGCCTACGGCTATTCGGACATGGAAAACAAACGAGTCAAGGCTCACGTGGATCAAGCCTGATGTTGAGGACGGTGCCTGTTATCCTGATTGCAGCATTTATGACGGGCTGCGCCAGCTTCGTTAGTTCCGCGACTTCGAAGATGGCGGATAACATTACGCTCGCGATTCTGAACCAGGACGATCCGGCTACCGTTCGCGATGGGGCACCTTCCTACCTGTTAATGATCGATGGTTTGATCGAAGGAGATCCGGACAACACGAACCTGCTATTAGCTGGCGCTAAACTCTACGGTTCCTACAGCTCGACCTTTGTCGATGACGAGGCACGGGCGCAGCGCCTGGCGAGTAAATCGCTGTCGTATGCACGGAGGGCGCTTTGTCTTGAAGCCCGCGAGGTTTGTGAAACGACTTCGAGCAAGCTGGATAAATTCGAGGACAGCCTTGTCGGGGCCGGGAAGGGTGAACTCGCAGCGCTGTACGGTTTTGCCGTCGCGTGGGCGGGCTGGATTCAAATCAATTCCGCGGACTGGAATGCCGTCGCGGACCTGGCAAAGGTTACGGCGCTGTTTGAGCGATGCCTGGACATCGATGAACGCTACGATGGCGGCGGTGCTCATGTTTACCTGGGTGTGATCAAGTCACTAAGGCCCGCGGCACTCGGTGGGGAACCGGAGATTGCGCGCGCCCATTTCGAGCGCGCGATTGAAATTTCGGCGGGTCATAACCTGATGGTCAGCGTATTAATGGCCAAACATTACGCCCGCAACGTATTTGACCAGGAATTGCACGATTCATTACTGACTTCAGTCATCGCCGCAAATGCCGATTACCCGGGCTATGTACTGAGCAATTCGTTGGCAAAACGGGAAGCTGATCAGTTACTTGCAGAATCCGGGGAGTTTTTCTAATCGTAACTATTCTGTTCGCGTTTACTCAATATATCGATACTGGAAGTTTGATATGTACAGATTTGTAAAAATAGTAAGCCTGGCGCTGCTTTCGATCGGTTTGAGTACCGGTGTCTCTGCAAAGACGTTAAAGATTGCGACGCTGGCGCCCGCCGGGACGACCTGGATGAATGAAATGCAAGCGGGTGCCAAACTGATAAAAGAACGCACCGCGGGTCGGGTCAAGCTGAAATTTTACCCGGGGGGCGTGATGGGCAACGACAAGAGTGTTCATCGTAAAATCAAAATAGGACAACGCCATGGGGGCGCTTTTACCCCGGGCGGACTGGCGCAGGTGAATACCAGCATCCAGGCCCTGGGATTGCCGATGATGTTCAAGTCGTACGATGAAATCGATTACGTGCGTCGCAGAATGGACCCGGTTATAAAACAGGAAATGGAGTCCAGCGGATTTGTGCTGCTGGGTATCTCCGAGGGTGGATTTGTCAGGATTCTGTCGAAGCAACCGATGCAGGATCTGGAATCGATCCGCGACAGCAAGGTTTGGGTCCCCGAGGGGGACCGGATAGGACAGATTATTTTCGAGGCGCTTGGGATAACCCCGGTCTCGTTACCGATTTCCGATGTTTTTACGGGTTTGCAGACAGGATTAATTGAGACCGTGGCGGTCAATCCTACCGCGGCCATAGCCTTTCAATGGCATACCAGTACCTCGTATATGACCGAATTCCCGATCACCTACCTGATCGGGGTTATCGCGATTCAGAAAAAGGCGTTTGACCAACTAACCGCTGCTGACCAGGGGATCGTCCGCGAGGAGATAGGCAAGGTATTTAGCCGTCTTGACGCACTCAATCGCAGTGATAACCGGGCCGCCAAAGAGGCGCTGAAAAATCAGGGTATCTCTTTCGTGACGCCGAACCCCGGTGAAATCGAACGCTGGAAGTCCATATCGGATAACGCGATTGACCAAATGGTCGAAGCCGGTGTAATTTCGGAACAAATTGTCGGTCAGGTCAGGGGACATTTACAAAGCTTCCACGATAGCAAGTAGTCGATGCGAGCCTGGATAAAACGACTTCGCCGGGTAGAAGATGCCTTGCTGGTCTTCTTGCTGACTGCGATGATCGTGCTCGCGAGTACGCAAATCCTGTTGCGTAATTTTTTCGATTCAGGGATTGTCTGGATCGATCCCTTGCTCCGGGTGTTAGTGCTTTGGCTGGGACTGCTGGGCGCTACGGTTGCCACCCGAAACAACAAGCATATCAGTATTGATCTGCTGTCCCGGTTTCTCAAGCGCGATATCTATTGCCTGGTTCAATCGGTGGTAGCGCAAATCAGCGCCTGGACCTGCCTGGTAATCGCCTGGTATGGCTTAAAATGGATAAGACTTGACTATGAAGATGGCTTGGTCTCGTTTGCGGGAATCCCCGCGTGGATGCTGGAAGTCATCATCCCGGCAGCATTTGCGTTAATCGGTTTGCGCTATCTCTTGAAATCCGGTTTCTGGGCGCGGCAATGTATAAGGCACCTGAAGGTTGAGAAGAGGACCGCCGGGTGAGTTTCGCAGCACCAATATTACTGTTGCTGGTAATTCTGCGCACACCGTTGTTTGTCGTCATCGCCCTGAGTGCGATGATCGGATTTTATAGCCAGGATGTCGATCTATCGGTCATCAGCATCGAGGTCTATCGGCTTGCCGAGATGCCGGTATTGCTTGCGATCCCGTTGTTTACCTTTGCCGGATACCTGCTGGGGGAGGGCAAGGCTTCGACGCGCCTGGTCAACCTGACTAACAGCCTGCTGGGTTGGATGCCGGGTGGTTTAGCGATCGTGGCCATTTTTGCCTGTGCGCTGTTTACCGCGTTTACCGGCGCTTCGGGAAT
>CALZHS010000346.1 GCA_945787265.1 uncultured Gammaproteobacteria bacterium
GCAGAAAGGCCACAAACGAGGCCACCACGCCCAGGGCCGCGATATTTCCCGCCCAGCGACCCTCGATCAGGCCGTCGGCGAACATCAGGCCGATACCGGCCAGCGAAATCAGCATCGCAATCACGCCGAAGCGCGACGTTCGTTCACCGAGCAACAGCCAGGCAGCAAATGCCGTCGCCAGCGGCGCGGCACCGATGATAAATACCGCGTTTGCGACCGTGGTCAGCAGGATAGCGAAAATATAACAAATCGAACCGAGTCCCAGCACCAGTGCCGCCCACAGCCCGGGCCTGCCGATCTCGCGAAAGGCACGACCGATACCCGATCGGTAGCGGATCAACAGCAGTATAAAAAGGGTAAGCGAGAACGTGAAACCGCGGAAAAAAAGAACCTGCCAGCCGCTCGCCGATTCGATGTTGCGCAACAGGATACCGGAAGTGCTGAGGAAAAAACCGCCAATGATAACGAGCGTTACGCCGTAACTGTAGCGACGCTCCACTAGGGAACCTTGACCACCGCCCTGCCCCGGATTTTGCCATCCAGAATATCTTCTGCCGCCTGCGGCAAATCAGAAAAATCAAGATCAAATGACAGGCTGTCCAGCAACCCCAGGTCAAGATCTGTTGCCAGGCGCTGCCACGCAATCCTGCGCTTTTCGATCGGAGCCATCACCGAATCGATGCCATACATTGAAATTCCGCGAAGTATAAAAGGCGCCACCGTTGTCGGCAGGTTCATCGATTCGGCCAGGCCACAGATCGCCGCCGCACCCCCGTATTTCAGCTGGCTTAAAACATTGGCAAGCGTGTTACCCCCGGCGACATCGATTGCGCCGCACCACAGTTCCTTTCCCAGGGGACGAGCTTTTTCGGCAAAACCCGCCCGATCCAGCACATCGGCGGCACCCAGATTCATTAGAAAGTCTTTTTCGTTCATGCGCCCGGTAGTCGCCACCACGCGATGCCCCAGGCGATTAAGCAGGGCAACGCCAATACTGCCGACACCACCCGATGCACCCGTGACCAGGATATCGCCATCTCCGGGTTTGATACCGTGATCTTCCAGCGCCATAACGCTGAGCATCGCGGTATAACCTGCAGTTCCGATCGCCATCGCCTGGCGGGTATCGAGGCCTTCCGGCAGTGGTACCAGCCAGTCCCCGCTGACGCGTGCCTTTTGCGCATAGCCACCCGAATGTACCTCGCCAACACCGAATCCGTTTAAAATCACGCGATCACCGACACTGAATCCGTCGTGGTCCGAGGCAGTAACCGTACCACTGAAGTCGATTCCCGGGGTCAGCGGAAACTTGCGAATGATTGCCGACCGTCCGGTCAGTGCAAGACCGTCCTTGTAGTTCAAGGTGGTGTACTCAACGTCGACCGTTACGTCACCTTCCATCAAGTCGTCATCGCCCAACTGTGTCAGCACGCAACGCTGACCATCATCGTTCTTACCAATCTGGTATGCCTGGAACCGTTCTGACATGCGTCGTCCCCATCAAGTGCCTGTGTAATGGCAAATCATGTTAAAGTAATTGCTTCGCAAATGCATCACCAAACTCGGGCATAAAAAGGCGCGCAAATGCATTTGTTACGGCCACCATTTTCAACCAGATTGCTGACAATTATGCGCCGCAATAATGGGCTGCTGGCACTTAGGAGCAACCAGCTCTCGACCCCGTTCAATAGCAAAATAACGGGTAAAGCGAAGGCCGCCAGGGGCAGGCTCTAAGCACGCTGCTCCTTAAAGTCCCGAAATAAGAGGCGAATACACCGCAGCGCACTGCTGGCAAGCTTGTGCTTCCTGTAGCCCGCAATTACCTTTTCGGATCTCGATGCTTCCTGTGACATGGCGCCTGTTTTTAGCTCGCGTATCAATTTATACTGTTTCTTAACAAGCTTATTTCAACTGCAACTGTTTCTCACAATGAACGAGGCCTCAATTTGATTCCCATTATTCTCTCGGGCGGTTCGGGCACCCGGCTCTGGCCACTGTCACGCAAGATGTACCCGAAACAGTTTCTCAGCTTGCTGCACGACCAGACCATGCTGCAAAAAACACTGACGCGTCTCGACGGGCTTGCTCATTCCGCACCGACCGTCGTCTGCAACCACGAACACCGCTTCATCGTCGCCGAACAGGCACGACAGCTCGGCATCGAGGATTTATCGATTATTCTCGAACCCCTCGGCAGGAACACGGCACCTGCGATTGCGGTTGCGGCGATTCACGCCGCCGAGCTTGCCGACGACCCGGTATTGCTGGTGCTTTCGGCGGATCATGAAATTAAAGATGAGAAAGCTTTTTGCGAGAGCGTGCGGCAGGCCCAGCCGTTAGCCGAGGCAGGCAGACTGGTGACTTTCGGAATCGTGCCGACGCATGCCGCTACGGGCTATGGCTACATCAAGCGCGGCAGTGCCGATGGGGACGGATTTATCGTCGATCAATTCGTCGAAAAACCGGACCAGGAGACGGCCGAGAAATACCTGGCCACGGGCGACTATTACTGGAACAGTGGAATGTTCATGTTCAAGGCGGATTCGTATCTCGCGGAGCTTGAAAAATTCAATCCGGATATGGTCAGGCATTGCCGGCAGGCGATCGACAATCTGCGCGAAGATATTGGATTCTTGCGCCTCGATGCGGAAGCATTTGCCAACTGCGAGTCCGATTCGATCGACTATGCGGTAATGGAGAAAACCGACCTGGCTTGCGTAGTGCCAATGGATGCCGGCTGGAGCGATATCGGTAGCTATTCGTCGTTGTGGGAACAGGGCGACAAGGACAAGTCCGGGAACGCTATCCACGGCGATGTTATCACCAGCGACACTGAAAATTCGCTTGTGCACGCGGAGAACCGGCTGGTGACGGCGGTCGGGGTTAAAGACCTGGTTATCATAGAAACCCATGACGCGGTGCTGGTTGCCGACAAGCACCAGGCAGAGCAAGTAAAGCAGATCGTCGAACGACTCAAGCTGAATGAACGTGAGGAAGAAAACTTTCACCGCATCGTATACCGTCCCTGGGGCAGCTTCGATTCGGTGGATGAAGGTGAGCGTTACAAGGTCAA
>CALZHS010000347.1 GCA_945787265.1 uncultured Gammaproteobacteria bacterium
CAAGGCGCCCACTTCGCCCGCCAAGATCCGCACCAAGGTAATCAAGCACACGGTCTGGATCGCGTTCTCGTTATGGACCGGCTTTACCTTCGTCGGTTACTTTACGCCCATAAACGAACTCGGCGTTAAACTGGTATCGGCAAATCTCGGGCCCTGGGAAACCTTCTGGATACTGTTTTACAGCTTTGCCACCTACGGCAACGCCGGTTTCATGCGCGAGCAGGTGTGCAAATACATGTGCCCCTACGCCCGCTTCCAGAGCGCAATGTTCGATGCGGATACGCTGATCGTGGCCTATCATCCCGAGCGCGGCGAGCCTCGAGGTTCACGCCGGCGCGGCACCGATCCGGCAACAGCCGGCCTCGGCGACTGTATCGACTGCAACGTCTGCGTGCAGGTGTGCCCGACCGGCATCGATATCCGCGACGGCCTGCAATACGAATGCATCGCCTGCTCGGCCTGTATCGACGCTTGCGATGAAATCATGGACAAGATGTCTTACCCGCGTGGGCTGATCCGCTATACCACAGAAAATTCGGCAAAGGGTAAAAAGCAACATATCCTGCGGCCGCGAGTGATTGTGTATGCCACCATCCTGCTGGTTCTGTGCGGCACGCTGTTAGCCAACCTGTTTTTGCGCGTGCCGCTGGAGCTCGACGTGATACGCGATCGCAACACCCTTTACCGCGAAACCCGCGAGGGCTTGATCGAAAACGTCTATACCCTCAAGATTCTCAACATGGATTCACGCGCACACCAGTATGACCTGCGGGCGGACGGGATCGATGGCATGAAACTGGTCATTGATGAGCCGGATATCAGGGTGCCAGCAGGCACGGTGCAGCAACTGATCGTCAGAATCCAGGCCGATGAATTCAACATGGAAGCGCGCAGCGTGCCGATAAAGTTCTATCTGCAGGCCACCGAGGCCAACCATTTGACAGCCGTCGAGGAAGCGCGCTTCGTCGGCCCGGGTAAATCCTGATGGATTCCGCTCCGGAAACAAAGCGTAACTGGAAGCGTGAACCCATGGTATGGATGCTGATCGCGATTCCACTGGCAGCGGTCATTATGGGAGCGGTCATGATAACGCTGGCGAGCCAGACATTCTCCGGACTCGTAGTCGACGATTACTACAAAAAAGGTAAACAAATCAATCGTGTACTGGCTCGCGACAGGCTGGCGCACGAGCTGGGACTTGCTGCGGACTTGAAGCTCGAAACCGGGGGTCGCGTCGAGATCCGATTCGATCCAGAGGTGCAGTTCATCCCGGGCGATACGATTGAACTGAACCTGGTTCATGCGACGATGCCGGGACTTGACCAACGCCTGCAGCTTCAGAAATCCGGTACCCACCTGCTGCTCGGCAATCTCAGCCTGCCCGGCAATGGTCGCTGGAATCTTTCCCTGCAAACCGAGGACTGGCGCCTGACGGGCTCGCTGCAGTATCCACAGCAGACGTCAGCAGACCTGTTACCCAATTACTTTCCCAAATAGACAATGCCGGTCGAGCTTACATTTGGCGCCGCCATCATCGTTGGCCTGCTGGGATCGAGTCACTGCCTCGGCATGTGCGGGGGTATTGTCGCGGCCCTGAACATGGGCGTCGCCGGTGATCCGACCGCCAAACCCCGCTCATTGCTGATCTATCAACTCGGCTATAACGGCGGGCGGATAACCAGTTACGTGCTGGTGGGACTGCTGGCCGGATCGCTGGGAGCCGGGTTGGCACAACTCGGCGTCAGTCCAGTCGCCGGCAAACTGGTTGCCGCGGCCTTCATGATCGCACTCGGGCTCTACCTCGCCAACTGGTGGCGCGGATTGGCGGTACTGGAAAAACTCGGAGCCAGTCTGTGGCGTCATATTCAGCCGCTGGGCAAGCGCCTGTTTCCAATTCGCACGCCGCTGCAGGCTTACCTGCTTGGTTTACTCTGGGGATGGCTGCCCTGCGGCCTGGTTTACGCGGTAGTCGCCTGGTCGCTAACGACCGGTGACGCCTATCACGGCGCAATGCTAATGCTGGGATTTGGTCTCGGGACCCTGCCCGCGATGTTGATCGCGGGCAACCTGTTCAATTACTTCAAAAGCTGGGCAAAATCACCGCTGGTAACAACCACGGCCGGGGTAGCGATTATTGCATTCGGTCTCTACAGCGGCTTTAGCGTGCTAAGCAAGCACGGTCACCATCATCATACCGCTTTGAGTTCTACCGTCCTGCAGCTGCCCGAAGAGGCATTGGCGCGGGTACCGGCAATTTTGCGCAGCTTGTCATGATCCAGGATTTCAACCTCGCGTCGGTTAACCTGCAGGATGCCTGAATCCTGAAAACGGGTCAGCGTGCGGCTCACGGTTTCAACCGCGAGTCCAAGGTAACAACCAATATCCTGGCGTGACATCGTCAGCAGGAATGCCGACGCAGAGTAACCACGCGACCAGTAGCGGTTTGCGAGGTCATCCAGGAAACTGGCAATACGGCCGTCGGCATCCTTGCGCGCCAGCATCAGCACCAGGTTATGGTCGCGTTGCATCTGCTCGGCAGTGATCTTCAGCAGGTTCGATCCCTGTGCCTTGTCGGCCAGGTAAGCATGTGGAAAGCGGCACAGGGAAGTCGTTTCCAGAGTGATCGAGGAAGACATCCGAACCTGCGAATCGGTCGTATCCAGCCCGAAGACATCTCCCGGCAGGTAGAATCCAAGCACCTGTTCTTCACCATCCTCGGTCACCAGGTAGCTCTTTATGGAGCCACTACGAACCACGTAAAAAGCATCTGCTTCTTCACCTTCGCGGAACACGTGCTCACCCTTGCGGCTTATACGTTTTGCCTGCGAGAGCTGTTGTTGCACTTCCTCGCTATCGAGTAGCTGTATTCCAAGGCAACCGCCCCGGGATTGACAGATATGGCATTCTTGTGCGATTTGGTTGTTTTGTGCCGGTGATAACATTATTCTCCCCTTTGATTATTTCTATTCAGCAAGGATGAACCAAAGCAGTATTTTTCACCATCGGGGTTTTCCTGATGGGCTTATCGGGGCGTTCCAGATACCATAGCCCCGTACTATTGACCAGGT
>CALZHS010000348.1 GCA_945787265.1 uncultured Gammaproteobacteria bacterium
CACCAAGAAAAGAAAGGGATTCACTACGATGCCCGGAACTGGAGTATCCGAAATCTGACTGATTTCCACCGACACGCCCAATATTGCTCATTCCCGCCGGTCAATCTTGTTAAATTTCAGCCACCCGGCATACCGGCTATCTGCGGCGGTTCTTGCAAATTGACGCGAGCGCGAGAGCCTGTTGTGGGTCGCTAAGCGAAGCTCATTGATTCCATCTGAGCGTCTGTTTTCTCCAGTTGAGCTGCATCAATACGCTAGATCGATATCCAGGTACATTGGAATTTAACTACATGGCAATAAGAGGAAGCCTGTGATGTTTAAAAATATACTTTGTTCCACCGACGGTTCAGACCATTCCAACAAGGCGCTCGAACTCGCAATCGACCTGGCGAAAAAGTACGATGCATCCTTGCTTATTTTGCATGTTCCTCATCGTTCCGAAAATATCGACGCATTACAACGATTTGCCGAGATCGAGGGTTTGGGCCAACGGGTCAACACGGAGATAAGACGCCTGCAATCAATAGACCCCGGGTTAAACCTGGCTACGGGTTCGGCCTTCCAGGATTCAGGGATATCACCAGGTTTACTGGTTGAAGTCGGCCAGCATATTATTGATGGGGCGAGGGGTCGTGCCGAGCAAAATGGCCTCGAAAATGTCGATGCCCGACTGGGAGGTGGTGATCCAGCCGATAGCATCCTGCGTTGTATCAACGAGGCAAACATTGATTGCGTGGTGATGGGTTCACGTGGATTGAGCGATATAAAGGGCCTGTTTCTTGGTAGCGTGTCGCACAAGGTGGCAAACCATGCGACCTGCACCTGCATCACGGTCAAGTAGTTTTAGGCAGCATTAACAGGATGTTCTGATTCCTGTTTGAATTGAGGGCCTGTTTTCTCCAACGCTGTCGCTGGAAACCGATTTGGCAGGGGGGGGGACCTACGGCCACGAACAGACGTTCGGTAGCGGTGATAATATATTATTTGGACGAGAATTTTTTAACCTGCCTGCTAACCACTCGAATACCGAGTATTCACCGATGACCGAGATTCGCAAAGAACAACCGGGAGACCAGAACGCTATTCGCCGTGTGAATATGGCTGCATTTGACAACGGTCCGGAAGCAGCGCTTGTAGACAAGTTGCGCATCTCCTGTGAAGACTATCTCGCATTTGTCGCGGTCGAAGATGGGACCGTTGTAGGTCATATCCTGTTCACCCCGGTTACTGTTGATGGCTGTGGAGCAGTCGGAATGGGTTTAGCGCCGATGGCGGTGTTACCGTCCTACCAGCATCAAGGTATTGGATCGCAGCTTGTCCGCGACGGTTTGGCGCACCTGCATCGTTCAGGCTGTCCGTTCGTTATCGTGCTGGGGCACCCCGGGTTTTACCCACGCTTCGGTTTTGAGCCCGCCTCGAGGTATCATCTTTGCAGTCAGTGGGAGGGCGTTCCTGATGAGGCTTTCATGGTTGTCATTTACGACGCTGGCGTTTTACCGAGGGCTGGGAGCGTGGTGCGATATCGCGATGAATTCAATGACGCAATTTAGATCGAAAATAAACGCATGCTGTCAGATTAAAAGGGCCGCTGGATTTCAGCGGCCCTCCGAGTTACCTGGGAGAAAGGCCATTTAATTCATCACCGGTTAAACCGGACCTGAACAAAAGGGTGCAAGCCTTTCAGCTTTGCTTCAGGTCTCGATTCCCCCGAGTGTTACGAAACCTTTCTCCAATATCTCTATAGACACTAGATCACCCCCTTTATGTTGTTAACGATGGGGCAAAGCATGCCACAGATCTGGTTTCTGTCAATGCTGTCTGCAATAAAATTAACGTGATTCCAGAACCACGGGTCCGAGCCGGCCTGACCGTCACCATTACTGAGTATTTCAAGGCCAGACCTGGTAGAGATACCGCGTCATCTTATTGGCCTTGATCGCGGGCAAGAACTCTTCTTCTGCTTCCTTGATTAGACCCTGCGCGATAAAGCCATTGCCTTCAGAATCAAACATGTCGAGCAAATCGACAGCCGCCTGATGGTTACGTTGCCAGAATGCGATGTTCTTCGCCGTGTAGTCGTGCGCCTCATAGCGGAGGCCGAGGGCTGCGAGCACCTGGCCAAGCTCGGTGTTTTCGGCCGGTACCTGGCCCGGCGGGTCATCGTCCCAGGGGCCTTGCATCATGAAGACACAGATCTGGCCGCCGGGTTTTACTGCCTCGACCAGCTTCGCCATCGTCGCCTCGAGATCGACTGCCCAGTAGAGTGTATCGAGCGACATGACTGCGTCGAACGAGTTCGGTTCGAGATCGAGGGCATTCATATCACCCTGGACGAAACTCAGGTATTGCTGTTTTTCCCTGGTTCGCTCCTGTGCGACTTTGACAGCTTCTGGTGCATACTCCAGTCCAACCACCCGGGCGCCCGTTGAATCCGAGACATACTCCGTGATCATGCCGGCGCCGCAGCCGAGATCGAGCAACCTGTCTCCGTGGCCAGGATTGAGCTTTGCGATCATGTCGGCCAGGGCCTCCATGTCTGCCATGCCATCCTGGCAGAGATCTTTGCCGAACACGCGTTCGCAGAGTAAGGTATGGGCCTTGCTCTCGAAGGCCGCCCTCCAGAACCGCAGATAGTGGTAGTACATGCGGTCCGGCCGTTCCTCGTTAAAGCGTTCGGCCAGGGGTCGTCCCTCGGCAGTCAGCCGGTAGCCACTATCGTCGCCTTCTATCAGGTTATTTTCGACGAGCCTCGGAAATGCCTCCGTCCAGTCAAGCTTGTAGATCCAGTAACGTTCATCACCGTTGCTGTCGAGCGTAGCGCGATCACTCGTCCCGTTTTCCGATTCCGCAGCATATAGTACGCCGAGAACCTGCATTTCTGCTTCGCTAAACAACATTTCAAATTCCTCGATCGGCGTTCATCCCGCTATCAGGTAAATTCCAAGCAGGCCCATCAGCACGGCAGCGCCTCTACCGATGTCGCGACCGCGAGGCAATACTTTCTCGATCAGCACGAAGATCGTGATAGCCGCAATACACAAAAGGTTCATCACGCCACCTACAAACA
>CALZHS010000349.1 GCA_945787265.1 uncultured Gammaproteobacteria bacterium
TGATAACCATGGCCTGCGGCATAATACATCCTATGCACGCCATCTCGTGGCACTCGGTGAGCCCTTCGAATTGCTCGATGCAGCGGCAATGAAGGACATTTGCGGCAGCAACTACTACCGGGGTGGATTGAAAACCCCGGGCCCCGCAATATTGCAACCCGCGCTATACGTTCGCAGCCTGGCCGATGCGCTGGTCAATCAGGCCGGCTGTCAGCTGTTCGAGAATTCGGCGCTGCAATCGTTATCGCGCCAGGGTGAGCGCTGGCTTGCAACCACGCCAACCGGGTCGGTGACGGCAAGCCGGGTGATACTGGCGGTTAACGGATTAATCGAAACCTTCGGGTTTTACCGGCATCGACTGCTGCACATCAACCTGTACGCGTCGATGACGCGTGAACTCAACCGCGAAGAGGTCGATGCACTCGGTGGCGAGCGGCGTTGGGGTTTCACCCCGTCCGACCCGATCGGCTCGACGGTACGCCGCATCGATGGCAGCGGTGGTACCAGGCTGGTTATCCGCAATTGCTGCACCTACGAACCGGGTTTGAGCCTGCCCGACAATCGGTTGCAGGATATTTTGCCGGAGCACAACCGCAGCTTTCAGGCGCGTTTCCCGATGTTAAAGCAGGTTGAGATAGAGTACTGCTGGTCGGGCAGGCTGTGCCTCAGTCGCAATGATGTCTGGGCGCTGGGGGAGTTGGAGCCCGGGTTGTTCAGTGCCTGCTGCCAAAATGGCCTTGGCACCACGCGCGGCACCATTGCCGGAATCGTCGCCGCCGAAATGGCCACTGACTGTCGCGATCAAAGCCTGGTGCCTGATTATGTTCCCGAAGCGATGCCGCAGCGCCTGTTCCCGGAGCCCTTCATGACATTGGGAGCGCGCAGCGTGATCAAGCTTAAGGAATGGCGTGCCGGCAAAGAACTCTAAGCGGGCCGGGGATTATTCAGAAGTCCTTTTTTCCCATTGTGAACTTGGTTCCGGGTGGCCGATTGGCGGTAATTTTCTGGCCGCGCAGACTCAGGATGCGATGCTGGTCGAGCAGTAACTGGTATAAAAACATCAGCTCATCCTGGACTTCGACCGGAAATCCGGCACGACGTTTGCCACCCTCAACCAGGATCAATTCTTCAAGGTATTTCTTGCCTTCCGAATAGCGCCACAAGCCGGTAATCGTTTTTATCACGCGCGGAAATGATTCGACGGCGGCGGGTTCGCCGGCACGCTTTCGCTTCAGCATCTCGCTCTTGCGAAACAGCTGTTGCGCCAGGGCTGGGTTAATGACTCTGTTTTCTACTGCCATCGGTATCGATACGTCGACTGTTGACCTGTTTTCTTCGGTTGACCGGGTGCCAGGTGCCGAAAAATATTCCTGTTTGTGCCGCGAGTTCGTTCAAAAAAGTATATCTTTAATAATATTAAATTCAATACACCCAACGGGCTTACCCATGATACTAGCAAAAAACATTAAAAAAGCACGATAAGATGTTGAAAAGCAGTTATATTTTTCCAATTTTAACTCTTAAGCCAGGTACCCCCTGGTTCATCCATAACCATGCCTGAAAATCTGGTATTCCTTTGAAGCCATCGCAAAATTACCAGTTACTGATGGATCAACCCGGGTTTGTCGTCGACCCGGCGCAGCAACAATCGGTTGCGCTGCTCGATAATTTACAGCGCCGGGTGGTCACTGCCCGACCGACCCGCTGGTGGCGTACCCTGTTATCGAAACGGGGGAAATGGCCGGCAACAAAAGGGCTCTACCTGTGGGGCGGCGTCGGTCGCGGCAAGACGCTGTTAATGGATATTTTCTACCAGTCTTTACCCGCCGAAACCTTGCGCGAGCGCATCCATTTTCACAGTTTCATGAACCGGGTGCATGCGTCCCTGCAGCAAAATCGTAATATCGAAAATCCGTTGCAACGGGTAGCGCGGGATATAGCCGACGAGACCCGCGTGTTATGTCTCGACGAATTCGTGATTATCGACATCGGTGATGCGATGATCATGGCAGGCTTGCTCGAAGCACTATTTGCCGAGGGTGTGGTACTGGTAACAACCTCCAACGCCGCACCCGCCGATCTATACCGCGACGGACTGCAGCGCGCCCGGTTCATTCCGGCAATCGAACTGATTACTCGCCACTGCGATGTTGTCAATCTTGATGGCGAGCAGGATTATCGTCTGCGGTTCCTGCAGCAGACCGATTTGTACTCGGTCCCTCACAATGACGAAATTGAATCTAATATTCGTGACTATATCGATCGTCACGTTGCCCCGGTGCAGGAGCAACGCCAGGAGTTGATCGTCAACGGACGCGCGCTTGCACATCAATTCTGTGCCGAGGACACGGCCTGGTTCAGCTTTGCGCAACTGTGCGAGACCACCCGCAGCCAGAGCGATTACCTCGAACTGGCCCGGTTTTTCAACACCCTGATCCTGACCGATATCCGGCAAATGGATAAGGACCATGACGACATAGCACGCAGATTCGTGTTGCTTATCGACGTAATCTACGATCATCACGTTAAGTTAATCTGCAGCGCTGCTGCCGCGCCGGCTCAGCTTTATCTTGGTAAACGTCTGCGATTCGAGTTCGAACGCACCGCGAGCCGCTTGATTGAAATGCAGTCGCGGGAATATCTTGCACAGGCGCACAGCCTGCAGTAAACGGGATTACCACCTGAACCAGGCAAGCAGTCCGGCGTGGTCGGAGAAATGGTAATCGATGCGGCTGAATACGATGGCTTCCACGTCGGCGGCAAAATCCCGGTTGCTGAACATGTAGTCGAGTTGTTGTTTTTGTCGGCGGTAAATAAACGAGTAGCGCTTTGGCGCCGGTATCGAACGGGTCAGGTCGACCAGGTCGGGTTCTACCAGGTCCGGTGCTGACAAACGCGCTGCCGTATTATCGGGACGGCCGGCGATGATCCCGGCGACATCGACATGTCTGTCGCTCGGAGTGAGCGCGTTGAAATCACCCAGCAACTATAGCGATTGACCCTCACGCGATTGCTGAAAGCGTTTAATCCAGGCAGCGATCGTCTCGGCCTGTCTGTGG
>CALZHS010000350.1 GCA_945787265.1 uncultured Gammaproteobacteria bacterium
TGCCTGACTCGCAATAAAATTTTTAAGTTACCAGCTAGAAGACAATACGAGACAAATCAGACATGAAAAAATTTAAACTGGTCCTTTGCTACAGTATCGCGTTGCTGCTTTTCGGCTGTGCCAGTAGCGAAAAGGCCGAGCTTGTTTCGACTGATGAATTAAGAGTGGCCGTTGCCGAGGTCGAGGGGTTGCTGAAAGCGGCCGATATCGACCAGGCCGAGTTGTTGTCCTACAAGGAATACACCAGGGGAGCGGAATACCTGGCGAAAGCACAGCGGGGACTGTCGGGCAATTATCAAGCCGATTACATCCTCGAAAATGCGGCCAGGGGCAAAGCACAATTGCAGCAGGCACTTAAAAACACCCGCACCAGAACGCCCAACGCCACCCGTATCCTTGAAGCGAGGAAGGCTGCACTCGATGCCGGTTTGAAAGGCAGCGCAGAGATTGCAAACGCAATGGTAGATGTCGATGAAGATTTAACCGATGAAACAGATAATTTTGCACGCGCTCTCGAACCGCTGGAGTTCTCTGAATTCCAAAAGAAATATTTCGAGCTGGAGACCAGGGCGGTCCAGTTCCGGGAGCTCGATGAGATTAAAAAAGCGATTCAGAAAGCTGCAGATCAAGATGCACGAAAACTCGCCCCGGATTCACTGAGAACCGCTTCGCTGGACGTCAACGAAGCTGAAAACATAATTGCCCAGAGCCCCCGGGATCCCAGGGTCTACCAGCTCAGCGTAACCATAGCGGAAGAAAGTTCCGTTTTGCTGACCGAGGTAATGGACGTGATTTTAAACGCCCCGGGAACGCCGGAAGATATCGCGCTAAAAATTGTTCAACAGAACAGGGCGTTAGCAAAGCTCTCTGAAAATGTTGGCAGCCTGAAACAGAACCTGGAGACGACCCAGTCAACGTTGATGGAGACAGAAGGCGCTTTGAAGCAACAAAACCAGGAACTCGAGTCTACCCGGTCAAATTTACAGGAAACCGAGAGTGCATTACTACTGCAAAACCAGGAGCTGGAGAAAACTTCCACGCAGGTCAGGTTCCAACGCGCTATGGACCAGGCGGTAAAGGAATTTTCCGAAGACGAAGCTTCAGTTTATCAGCAAGGCAGCAAGCTGATTTTCAGGCTCAAGAAGATTAATTTTGCGTCCGGGTCCGCGACCATCCCGGCCGCGTCGAAACCGCTGCTCGCCAAGGTCAACGACATCATCCGGTTCGTAGGCGCAGACCTGGTTGCGGTGGAAGGCCATACCGACTCGGTCGGATCTGCCGAACTGAATAAAAGCCTCTCGACCAAGCGCGCAATCTCGGTCGCAAACTACCTGGCTTCGCTGGCAGGTGGTTACAAGATAGGCTATGTCGGTTACGGAGAGTCGAGGCCCATTGTTACCAACGAGACCAAAGAAGGTCGCGCGATCAATCGCCGGGTTGACCTGGTGGTAACGGCCAGGAAATAGTTATGGCTGTGCGGTGCCTCAACCGCCCCCCTGCTCGATGCCCGATTTAAGCGACTTGATATCGCGCTGTACGGACTCGAATTCAATTTGGGGCTTTTCGCCCGATCCGCCGGCACGCGGCCTGCCGACGAAACGTTCGCCCTGCTGCTGCCGTCGCATCGTATCGTCGACCCGTTGATGCAACAGCTTGTTGTAAGGCAATCGAAACGAACGCGGCACGAGTTGATCGGTGTCGAGATCCCTGAGCCATAGATAAACACCACCGGCCTCGTCGTTTTTAAGGTTCGGCTCGATAACGATGCTGCTGATCAATTCAAAGTTATCGGGTATTCCGTTTGCCGCCGGCCATCCGAGATAGTCCTGCAACGCGTTGTAATGCCACAGGTAAAATCCAAAGCACAGGGATGCCAGCACCAGCTTGAGCCCTGCACCAATTTCACTTTTAAAAATAGCCAGCAACACCAGGCTCAGCAGAAATACGTAAGCCAGGCCCAGCGCCAGCACCGACGGCGTCACAGCGATTGCTCCGCTTCGGGCTCGAGCTGCTCGGGATCAAGCCGGTAAGGTGTCAGAATCTTGAATAAATGGTTCATGGAAACAATTTCGCCATTGCCATCGAGCTCAAAACGCAGCACCGTCTTTTCATCGTCGACCTTGTCCAGCACCAGCTGGTCGATGTAGACCAGCCGCAGCACCGGGTTAACCTTTTCGATCTTGATTACCGCTTTCACCGGCTGGTTGCTGACCGACTGGTAATAATGCAGGTTGACCACGTATTCCCCTGAAATGATGCCACGAATCGTGACCACTTCCTGGTTGATCGGGTGTACCACCTTTTTACCGTTAATCATGACCGTGTCATTGAGGTCACCGCGGTCATCACGATCTAGATTGAGCCAGCCGGCTTCCTTGCGCAAATACGAAACCGTCTCGCGATACGGGTCCTGCACCCACAGGTCCACGTCATCGGGCTGATCCTCCGGCCAGCTCACGGTGATAATGTACTCGGCCTTGTAGTTGATGTTGCCGAGCCTGGCGATCGGATTCATGAACAGGATGGCGATGAAAAACAGCAGGGTAAAGCCAAGCAGGGTATTGAACAGCAAATCCGTAAACGGATCCGTCAATTGATGATGGCGCCGACCTGCCCTCATTTCATCCTGACCCGGTAGGTTTGCTCGCGAACATCGTCGAGCAGGTTATCCACGCCCCAGTCGAGGAGCTGGTACTTGATGTTCAGCAATACCCCGCAACTCATACCGGTCAGGGTCGTAAACAGCGCGACTTTCATGCCCCCGCTCATCTGCGTGAGCAGTTTCTGCATCACGTTGATGTCGATACTGTTCAGGTCGACCAGCGAGCCCAGCATGAAAATAAAGCCGATCACGGTGCCGAGCAGGCCCAGTTTGAGCATCAGGTCCGCGATCACGTAACCAAACCTGAATCGCCCGCGACAGCGGCCGTCAAGCACATCGATCAGGATCTCTCCCGACTCGTCGTTTTCGTTAGACGGTTGCTGAAGCATTGCAAAATAACGCCGCACGTGACTGCGGATCCGGCTGCCAGTCCCTGCAGCGCTCAGTTCGTTA
>CALZHS010000351.1 GCA_945787265.1 uncultured Gammaproteobacteria bacterium
GTCACGCCGGATGGATCGCGGCCGCAGGCGGTTTAATCGACGACTACGCGATACCGGTATTGGTGCTGTTTCCCGAAGTGGATTTCGATCACGACAGGTTTGTCCAGGCGGTTCAGGAGAAAGTAGAGATCCACGGTTATTGCACGGTCGTGGTCTCGGAAGGCGCGCGCAATGCCGACGGCAGTTTTCTCGCCGAACAGGGTACCCGCGACGCTTTCGGACATGCCCAGCTTGGAGGCGTTGCACCGGTGGTTGCCAATATCGTCAAGGAAGCGCTGGGTTACAAGTTCCACTGGGCGGTGGCCGATTACCTGCAGCGCGCCGCACGCCATATCGCTTCGGCGAGCGATCTGGAACAGGCTTATGCGTTGGGTCAGGCCGGTGTGGAAATGGCGCTGGCGGGCAAAAATGCGATCATGCCGACCATCGAACGAATTTCGAACGACCCGTACCGATGGCAGGTTGGCAGCGCAGCGCTGGCTGATGTCGCTAATGTTGAAAAAACAATGCCCCTCGATTTCATCACCGAGGACGGTTTTGGAATAACCCGGAAATGTCGCGACTATCTCTATCCCCTGATCCGGGGTGAAGCATACCCCGATTACGACGATCGCGGGATGCCACGCTACGTGGTGTTACAAAACCAGCTGGTCGACAAAAAACTCGATGATTTCGATCTTCAGTAAAACGGGAAAGTTATCGCAGGCGGCGACAGACCCGACTGTCATATCGTGCATGCTTGTTTATAATTTAAAACCTTATCGCCAGGTAGCAATATCATGATACTGGACCGGGTCAGTAGCGGCAGCAACGTGCCCGATGACATCAACGTCATCATCGAAATACCGTCGCATAGCGATCCGATCAAGTATGAAGTCGATAAAGATACCGGCGCCATGTTTGTTGATCGCTTCATGGGCACGTCGATGCACTATCCCTGCAATTACGGGTACATTCCGCAAACGCTGTCCGAGGATGGCGACCCGGTCGACGTACTCGTGGTGACCCCGATTCCGGTCATCAGCGGCTCCGTTATTCGCGTTCGTCCGCTCGGCATGCTCTGCATGACCGACGAAGCCGGCAAGGACTCGAAGATCATCGCGGTACCCATCGACAAGCTGTCGAACCTGTATTCAAAGATGACTAGCGTGCATGACCTGCCAAGGTCGTTACTCGATTCGATCGCGCATTTCTTTGACCACTACAAGGATCTCGAACCCGGTAAGTGGGTTGAAATCGACGGCTGGGTCGATACCGACGCAGCCCAACGCGAAATCCTCGAATCCATCGAACGCTACAACACCCAATCCTCGTAATCGTTCAGCTCCTGATCTAGTGCTTTGCGGGATTACCGTCGATCGGCGCTGATACCGGAATGCCTTTTCAGAATCGCCGTGCCGAAGCGTCGGACCGATACATCCATGTAGGCTCGCGCGCAACATCCCTGTTGCGCAGCGTTCTGAAAAGGCATTCCGGTATCAGCACCTAGCAATATCGTTAGCAGGCCTATTATCAGGCCGTCTCGAAGATAAAGCCTGCAAAAGTGTAGCGCGGCAGGGATGCCGCCCCCCGCGTACGCGGGGTTGACACATCGGGCGACAAGCGATTCCATGGATGGACCAACTAGCGCCTGCGCTAGTTGGGAGCGCCTTTTGCAGGCTTTATCTTTGAGACGGTTTTGAGCCAACTACGAATGAATACGACAAATCGAAGGGTATTTTCAGAGGTTGGAGAGGAGGTGGGGCGGTTAGTCTTTGCCGAAGAGCATGGCGCGCTCATCGAAGCCGACCTCGGTGACCTTGCGCAAATCGGTGTAGTCGATGTGACAGATGCAGTTTCGGCCCGACTGCTTTGCTTCATAGAGATACTTGTCCACCGAATCGACAAAATCAACGAGATCAAGAATGCTGGTTTTCATGTAAACGCTGGCACCCATGCTGGCGGTCAGGCTGATTTCGCCGTCATCGATTGGTAGCGGATTATCGTTAATTCGCTGGCGAATCCGGTCTGCAACCTTTACCGCGAGATTGAGATGCGTCTCCGGGAAAATCATGGCAAATTCTTCACCACCATAGCGGCAAACGATGTCCGTAGTGCGCACCTCGCCGGTCAGAATTTCTGCAACATGTTTGAGCGCACGGTTTCCAATTTCATGGCCATAGGTATCATTCACCGCCTTGAAATGATCTAGATCGACCAACACCAGGCTGGTCGGAATTCCGCTGCGTTTGGAGCGATCCATTTCGGCCTGCAATATTGTTTTGAAGTGGCGAAAATTAAACAGCCCGGTCAAGGCATCGGTAGACACCAGTTCAGACAGTTCCTCTATCTGGTTACGCAACCTTCTGATTTCATCCAGCCATTCGCAGCTGGTTTCGCCGACCGGACATTCGAGTGGCTTGGGATCTGAATCACTCATCTTTGTTCAGTTCTTCGATGCGCTCCCTTGCTTCACGTGTTGCGCCCGGACCTGCTTTAATCATAACGTCGCGGGGCTTTAACACCTCACCCTGGGCGGAGTAAACCTGCACTTGTGGAATCGGCTGACCCTGCTCCCGATCAAGGAAAATGACTGGCTTGTTGTCGTCACCGAATACCCACTTATCACCCCATTGGGTTAGTGCAACCAGCAAAGGCATCATCTCCTTTCCCTTTGTGGTCAGTATGTACTCGTGGCGCTTGGCACCTTCCTTGACGGGTACCCGGTCGAGGATCTCGTTGGCACAAAGTTTTTTCAACCTTGCGGTGAGGATGTTTCTTGCAATTCCCAGGCGTCCCTGAAATTCTTCGAAGCGTCGCGTACCGAGGAAAGCCTCTCGAATAATCAGGATCGACCATCCTTCCCCGATAATATCGAGAACATGGCCTACCGACCGTTTAAGCGGATCATGTTTCTCAGGTTTCAGCATTGACCAAGATCGTTCGGTTGATTAACACGGGACACGACGTCGCGGGTATCCCTGCTGTTTTCCTCATACCGCTTTCAGCACCATCAGTTTTGCTTTAAAACTTTTAACCGATTCCCGGGCACAGGTCAACCGCTCTCGTCGG
>CALZHS010000352.1 GCA_945787265.1 uncultured Gammaproteobacteria bacterium
CTGCAAATGGCCTGCTTCAACGGACGTAACGCAGCCTTTACCACCCGCGAACTCGATCTTGAAAGCTGGACGCCAGAAGATCTGAATTGCAAGTTGAGTTTACTGTTAGAGCGGGTACTGGATCACGGGCAAGCTGAACACATCGTATCGGTGCACCTGCTGAAAACGGCGCTCGCGGTACGGGAAGAGATTGCCGATCTTGACCGGGCCGATGGGGAAATTCTGGTTGCAGCCCTGTGGCGGTTTTTCGAATCCCCGCTGAAGCGCCGACAGGCCAGGCGCACCGCCTATCAGTCGCTGAAGTTCGTGGCAAAAGAATAAGCGTCACGTCACGCAACTGCCACGGTGTTATTAGAAACACGATTAAAACACTGGTAGCATTGCATCGGTATCCAAAGCGCCCCGGGGAGCGAAAGCAATGAACTCGATAAAGCTAGTGTTACAAATGATCGCGGCCCTGGTTTTTTGTTTTCCCATCATCAGCTCCGCCGATCAAACCGATCAACGCCTGGACCAGCTTTTTCAAACCCTGCAAACCAGCCAGGATACCGAGGTATTGCTGGAGGCCGAGGCTGCGATATGGGAAATCTGGTATGAAAGTGGCAAGGAAACGGTCGATGCGCTGATGCTCGAGGCAGCCGGGCTGGTCCGCGAGGGAGATCTAAGCGGCGCCGAATTGGTTTATACCAGGGTTATCGAGGAAGCACCCGAATTTTCGGAGGGCTGGAATCGTCGCGCAACGGTGCGTTTTTATCAGCGTGACTATGATGGCTCACTCGACGACATCGAGCAAACCCTGAAACTCGAACCCCGGCATTTTGGTGCTGTCTGGGGGCTTGGCATGATCCTCGGTACCCAGCAAGATTTTGAGCGCGCCATTATCGCCTTCGAACGTCTGCTGGAAATCAAGCCTAGCGCGACTGACGCGCGCCCCCGTATCGAGTTGCTTAAACGGGAACTGGCAAAACAATCGGTCTGATTACCGGGTAGGCCACTCTAACCAGGTGGCTAGTCGATGAAAAAATCACTAAAAGCAGGACTGTTTTCGGCCTTTGTTTTTCCGGGCGGTGGCCACCTCTATCTCAAGAAGTACATTCAGGCTGCACTGTTGATCCTGGTTTCGGTTGCCTGTGTCGGCGTATTGCTGTCCGTGGCCATGGAAAAAGCGCAACAAATCAGCGATAAAATCCTGGCCGGCGAAATTCCACTGGATTTGGCCCGAATCACCGAGGAAATATCGAGCCAGGTCGGGGCGGGCGGCACCCAAAATGCCGATATTGCAACCTACGTCCTGCTGATCTGCTGGCTCACTGGCATCATCGATTCCTACCGCCTTGGCCGTATCCAGGATAAGGTTGATGATTCGGGCAAGCGTCAACCATAACTGCAGCTTGACTTCCGCTGGCAGAGCGCCAGCACCTGTTTACCGGCGACGGCAGGGTTCAAAGATGGGTATTGTTTAACATCTTCGCACCCTGTTCGTCGATAATTTGCTGCGCCTTGGCGACAGAGTGATCAATGGCCGCCTGCAGTTCACCGTTTAGATCGGCGCGGATAAACCGGATCCGCCTGGTTTCACCGTCCAGTTCGCCGCTGATATAACCGGCGGTACGGTACTTGCCATCTTCGTTAATGGGTGCGGCTTCGATCGAAAATCCCTTGTAGTCAATCGGCTCTGAGGGTTCAGGTTGGCTAGAACCGGCCGCGTCACCCAGAAGCGATTTAAAAAATTTGCCGAGCGCCATTGATCTGCCCCGTAATGCCTGCGGAAGTCACATCATAACAAAGCTGAAAATTACTGCATGTTCCGGTCATGCCAGACCTTGTATACCTCGTCTGGCCATTTCGATTGAAAGTAAGCAATTACCGCGAGGACTTCCTGGTTGGTAAGTTTTTGGCCGAACGCGGGCATGACGCCGCCCAGTTTTACGCCGCCTTCTTTAATGGAGCGGACGAGTTGAGGAATCGAATGATGCCAGGCATGGGCCGTGCCATCGAGCGGCGGGGGCGGGTAGTTGCCATTCTCGTCCAGCTTCTTCCATTCCCTGGTGCCTTCGGCATTGACGCCGTGACAGACCGCGCAGTTTTGCTGGAACAACGGAGCGCCGTAGTCAACCACGGCCTGGTTATACCAGCGTTCCGCTGCTGCAGTATTGAAACTGGTAACCAGCAGCAGTAAGACAATTCCAGACTTGAGCAGGTGCATCATCATGATCCAGAAATTAAGTGACAAAAGTATAGTAAAACCTGTACCAAATACAGGGTCAACAGGGTTCGAGTGATCATCCTGATCGTGATTTTACCCTGTATTAGGTACAGGGATCGAGGTATATTAAAGCTTTATTCCGGGGTATTAAACGATGCTGACACGTGGCAGACTCGCCACCCGCACGGGTTGCAATATCGAGACCATCCGCTACTACGAAAAGATTGGATTAATGCCGGCACCGGCACGAACCGCGTCGGGCTACCGCACTTATAGTGATGAGCATCTGCGTCGTTTGAACTTCATCCAGCGTGCCCGCGCACTTGGATTT
This sequence comes from uncultured Gammaproteobacteria bacterium, assembly GCA_945787265.1. GTDB lineage: Bacteria > Pseudomonadota > Gammaproteobacteria. Next base: position 2,538 of record CALZHS010000352.1, read on the forward strand.
TCGGGCGAGCAAATTCGCGGGTTGCTGGAATTAACGGAAGCCGGTGCCAACAAAACACGCGCTGACGTAAAGGCGCTGACGCAGGCGCATATCGATGAAATCAGTCTTAAAATCAAGGATCTGCAAAAAATACGGAAACGCCTGAGCCAGATTTCATCGTTTTGCGATGGTTCCAGTCAAAGCGCCAGCACCTGCCCGATCCTGGAATCGCTTTTCGACGATGCCTAAAAGTTATCCACGCGGTGAACCCGGGATGAAATGCTTCCATCCGGATGAAGATCGAGATAGCGGTACCCGGGCGCCTCGGTGCCAATCGCGAAATCCTTGCTGTTCGGTTTGAACTGAACACAGCTTGATGGCGTCGACATCCATTCGATGCCATCGATCGTCTGGTGTGTTTCCTGGTGTACATGTCCCCATAACACTCCCCTGACATTGTCGTGGCGAGTAATTTTTTCGCGCAATCGATCGGCGTCCAGCAAGCCTATCTGGTCTATCCATAAA
>CALZHS010000353.1 GCA_945787265.1 uncultured Gammaproteobacteria bacterium
ACATCATGTTCGATGGCATCGACCTGATGAAAGCTACCGCAGAAGAAAGACGCGCATTACGAGGTTCTCGAATCGCCTATGTCGCGCAGTCCGCGGCAGCCTCCTTCAACCCGGCCCACCAGCTCATCGAACAAACCGTCGAATCCACGGTACGCAAGGGAATAAAGCCGGAGGAAGAGGCGAAGGCCGACGCCCGCCAGCTTTACCGGGACCTGCAGTTACCAAACCCGGACTATATTGGCGACCGTTACCCGCACCAGGTATCCGGCGGTCAGTTGCAGCGCGTCATGACCGCGATGGCAATGTCGCCGCGCCCTGATCTGATTATTTTTGACGAACCGACGACAGCGCTGGACGTGACTACCCAGGTCGAGGTGTTGGCCGCAATGCGCAAAATCGTTGAGCAATACAATACCGCCGCGATATACATTACCCATGATCTCGCCGTGGTCGCGCAAATGGCCGACGTGATCAAGGTGTTGCGTTACGGCGAAACCATCGAGGATGCCGACACGCGCACGATGCTGTCACACCCCGAAAAGGAATACACCAAATCACTGTGGTCGGTGCGCTCGATCGCAAAACCCGAGGAGGTATCGGCTGATATTGTTCTCAAGGTTGATCATGTTGACGCCAGCTACACCGGCAGTGCCAAGGTGCTGGATGACGTAACCATCGAAGTCCCTCGTGGACATACGGTCGCCATTGTCGGCGAATCCGGTTCCGGCAAGTCGACGACGGCGCGCGCAATTACCGGATTATTGCCACCCTCGAAAGGTCAGATCCTGTTCAATGGCAAAGCATTGCCACCAACACTCAAGGAACGCAGTGTCGATCAGTTACAGAAAATCCAGATGATTTACCAGATGGCGGATACCGCGATGAATCCGCGCCATACGGTGCGCGATATCATCGGTAGGCCACTCGAGTTTTACCTGGGATTGAGCGGCAAGGAACGTGACCGGCGCTTGCTTGACCTGGTCGAAATGATCGAACTCGACGAATCCTTTATCGATCGCCTGCCCGCCGAACTTTCCGGGGGTCAAAAACAGCGTATCTGCATCGCGCGAGCGCTCGCGGCCGACCCGGAACTCATTATTTGCGACGAGGTAACCTCGGCACTCGACCAGATCGTGCAAAAGGGCATCCTCGAATTGCTACTGCGACTGCAGAAAGAACTCGGGCTGACCTATATTTTCATTACTCACGATATCGCCACGGTAAAGGCGATTTCGGATCAGATCGTCGTCATGCTCGAGGGTCGCGTCGTCGAACAGGGCATGAAAAGCGAAATCCTGTCGCCGCCCTACCCTGATTACACCAAGCTGTTGTTATCCTCGGTACCTGAAATGGATCCCGACTGGCTAACCGGCCTGCTCGAAGAGCGCGCACAGGAGAGCTCTCCCACTGCGTAATATTAAGCCTGGGTGATGTTTCACTTTGATTATCTTCGCGATGGTCCGATTATCAGCGTCGACGATCGTCCTGAACTGGAAGGTAACGTTAACGGGCCCTCGTTAATCGCGGCCCCCGACTGGTTGCCCGATCCGCCGGGCAAATACCTGCTCTATTTTGCTCATCACGAGGGACACTCGATCCGGCTCGCGGCCAGCGATGACCTCGTCGGTCCCTGGCAAATGATAACGCCAGCGCCGCTTGAACTCGAGCGCAGCCTGTTTGCCAGCCAGCCCCCTGCTGAGTCACAGCTGCATCAGGAAGCGCGTGATTACATGGCCCGCGGTGCCGATGGCAATTACCCCCACATCGCCTCGCCCGATGTCTGGGTTGATCACCAGACCGAGCAGATTCGACTCTACTACCATGGTCGCCTCGAGGACGGTCGGCAACGCAGCCGGGTCGCGCTGTCGCGGGACGGGCTTAATTTTGCAGCCCGAATGGAAATAATAGGTTCACCCTATTTCCGGATCTTCTACCATGCAGACTGGTTTTACGCGATTGCCATGCCCGGGCAACTTTATCGTTCGCGCGACGGATTGGGCGACTTTGAAACCGGTCCACGATTGACGCAGGAACCGATTCGTCATCACGCATTGCTGCAGCACGATATTGACTGGTATGTACTCTGGACCCGGGTCGGCGATTCTCCGGAACGCATACTATTGTCCAGGCTGGACATGGAGGCCGAATGGCGCCAGTGGAAACTCGGTGAGACTTACGAAATCCATCGCGCACAAAAGCCCTGGGAAGGCGCAGACATGGTGCCGCGCGCATCTGAATATGGTGCCGTCAAGCAGCGCGTTAATCAGCTTCGTGATCCAGCGATCTTTGTCGAAGATGGAAAAATATATCTGCTCTATGCAATCGCCGGTGAACAGGGAATCGCGATCGGCGAGCTGAAGCCGCTATAGCCTCAATCGATCGGCGTGTGATTAAAACTCGGTAGCGCCAGGATTGCATCCATACCACCAAGCGCCTCGATCATTTTGGCCTGGTCGGCAAAGGCTTGCCGATTTACCTGTTCCGGATCGAGAATCTGAAATAGTATGTGATTCAATTCAGCCAACTTGCTGGCGTGCGTCGCGTCCTCGGCAAGATTGACCAGTTCGCGAGGATCGTTCTCCATATCGAACAGCAGTGGTGGATGACCCTCCGAAAAATACACATACTTCCAGCGCTCCTGGCGCAGCATGAAAATACCGCAGGGGCTACCACCATCATGATATTCACTTAAAATCGGGCGCCCGGGTTCCGGACGCTTGATAAACAGCTGTAACGGCCTGCTGCGCCAGTTATCTTCCACAGCCCGCACCTCCCCATGCACCGCGTGCTCGATTGTTGCCGCCAGATCGGTTAACGAAACCGGTGTCGGATTGACCGAGGGTTCGATTCCGGGCCCGCTGATCGTCATCGGAATGCCTACCGAATCCTCGTACATGTAGCATTTACCCCAGATTCCATGGTTGCCGACCATATCACCATGGTCGCTGGTATAAATAATTTGCGTGTTGGCGGCTTGCCCCGATCTGTCCAGCGCCGACAGTACCTGCGAAACGTTGTCGTCGAGAAAACTGCACAGTG
>CALZHS010000354.1 GCA_945787265.1 uncultured Gammaproteobacteria bacterium
GTCGGAATCGAGGCCAGTAACGATGAGACCCTCGATACCGCCCGAGAACAGCCGACGCTCCTCGAGCTCTTCGAGAATGAGTTTCGAATTCTGCTGGTTAAATTTTTTCTGTTTATTCATCGACGCTTCTACGACCGCTCAACAATAGAAAACACGCGTTTCGGCGAACCCTGCCCTGTCGACATCATCACGACAGCGATCAGTAAAAGTGGGGTCAGTAACGCCTGGAACCAGCCCTGAGTATAGGAAAGGATTAGGCCGAACACGGGCGCCGAAAGGCAAAATCCCGCCGTGAAATCGGAAAACTGTGATGGAAAGCACAGGCTCATCGTGCATCCGCCACTTTTACTCGGTGAATCCGGGCTCGGTCAGCGAACCGAATACATCCTGGTCAGATGGCTCCGGGGCCTCGAAGCCGAAACTGGCAAGGCAGTTAACGCCACCGACAAGCTTGTCTTCGGGATTGGGCAACAGCATGCGCACGGTAAAGCTACCGCTCGCCGGATCGATCAATTGATCGACCACGGTCACCGTCGCGGTAACCACCTGGTTGGCCGGTTGTTCTGGATATATCTCGACCTCCATGCCCTTGCGGATCAGGCCGAAGTACTCGGTCGGTGCGATCAGCTCGACCTTGAGCGGGTCGACCTGGGCGAGCTTCATGATGCTGCGACCACTGACCGACTCACCGACCATCGCGTAACGATCGACGACGATGCCGTCGATCGGGCTGTTAATCGTTTTGAGGGCGAGCTGGGTTTGTGCCAACTCCAGGTTCAGCTGTGCAATTTTCCATTTTTCGTTTGCCTTTCTGAGTTCGATCTCCGCCAGTGCAACCTCGGTCGCCGCCTTGTCTTTCTCGTAGCGCGATACCGAATTCTTATCCAGTAGATCCGTCATGCGCTTGAGATAGCGTTTCGCGTACCTGAGCTGTTCCTTGCGATTCTCGATCTCACTCACCGATCTGGCGTTCAGCCGGGCAAGCTTGAGCTTGGCCTCTTCGACCGAAGACTCGAGCCTGGCCAGCGGTTGCCCGCGCGTGACCACGTCTCCGGTTTCAACCAGGATTTCCTCGATTACGGATTCGACCGGGCTGCTTAACTCGACATACATTTCCGGCTTGACCAGGCAATCAAGCTCGGCAGCGCGGGCTTCGGTGGTGGTGAACAGCACAATCAACCACAGCAAACAGAATACAACTACCAGGAACTTGCCGAGCTTTTCATACCTGCTGGCTGCCTGCTCGGCTTCCGTGTTTTCCCGGGTCGGGACTCGCTTTATATTCATCATTCAAACCTTCCTGCAAACGCCAGCGTGCGGCGCAGCTGTTTATCCTGCTTCATCAGCGCCCTGCGAATACGGCACTGCTTGTTTTCGTGACTGCGCTGGGGCAGGCGCAAAAGTTTTCGGCTCAACCACACCGGTACCGGCTTGCCGGTACCGGCAAGGCCCGACATAAACCTGAGGACGATGGGCGAAAAATATTCAACCAGCGCCGTGTCCTCGAGCGACAGGATTGCCTCGGCGCTGCCGGGATCGCCCTGGCGCGCGCAACGACCGTAAAGCTGCCGGTCGACGCGGTACGAGTCGTTGAGACTGAGCGAGATCACGTGCAAACCGCCGAGTGCTTCAACCCCTTCGCCGAGAGCGATGTCGGTACCGCGTCCGGCCATGTTGGTCGCTACCGTAATCGCGCCCCGCTGCCCTGCTGCGGCGATAATCTCGGCCTCCTGGCTGTCCTGCTTGGCGTTCAACACGCGGTGCATGATCCCCGCCTGTTGTAGCCATTCGCCCACCTGTTCAGACTCCTCGACCGAGCAGGTACCGATCAGAATGGGCCGGCCGAGTCCATGCATCGCGTTGACCCGGTTGAGCAGGGCCAGCTTCTTATCCAGCGCATCGCGGTATATTTTTTCTCCGTACATCAGACGTTTATTCGGCTGATTGGTCGAAACCTTGAACGTTTCGAGGCCATAAACGCGCTGCATTTCAGCGGCTACTTCACTGATGGTGCCGGAGGCGCCCCCGAGGCGCAGGTAGCGGCTGAAAAATTTCTGGTAACTGATGCGGGCCTGCGGCTCGCGCAGTTCGCTGATCAAGCACCCTTCCTTGGCCTCGATCATCTGGTGCAAACCCTGCTCCCAGGAGCGGTCCGGCATCAGGCGCCCGGTCGACTGGTCGATGATTTGAACCTTGCCCTCGTTGACCACGTATTCGCGATCGCGCTGGTAAAAGTGCGTCGCGCTGAGCGCCTGCCTGACCAGCGTCTCGCGCTTGCGCTTGTTGCGCCACAGCCTGGGCAGCCTGAGCACGTGCTCCTCGAGGCTATCCTCACCCTCGAGCGTCAGTTCGATCGAACGCGACTTGCTATCGATTTTGAAATGCTGGTCGGCCACCAGCGTCGATGCGACGTAAAGCGCATCGCTGTAGGTTTCGTCCGACTCGTCGTTGGGCAGCGTGCGCGTAATGATCAGCGGCGTATTGGCCTCGTCGATGAGCACGCTGTCGGCCTCGTCGATGATCGCGAAACAGAGCCCACGCAGTAACAGCTGGCTATCGGACGCGGCTCCCTGCTGGCGCTGGATCTGTCGATACTGGAAACGCAGGTCACCGGTGTCATCGCCCATCTCGATGCGATCGCGCAGGTAATCGAAGGCAACCTGCTTGTTGGTGGTGTGCACGATATCGGCGCGATAAGCCTCGCGGCACTGCGCGGCCTCCATGCCATCGATGACCGATTCTCCGCTCAGTCCCAGGCGTTGATACAGCGGCAGCATGATTTCGCAATCGCGCTCGGCAAGATAGTCATTCGCGGTAATCACGTGCACCGGGATTCCGGCCAGTGCCGCGGTACAGGCGGGCAATGTCGTGGTCAGGGTTTTACCTTCGCCGGTCTGCATCTCGGCGAGCATGCCGTTCATCATTAACCATCCGCCGTACAGCTGAACGTCAAAATGCCTTTTACCCAGCACCCGCCAGGCGACTTCGCGGATGACCGCAAAAGCCTCGATGATGAGCGACTCCTCGAGGCCCCT
>CALZHS010000355.1 GCA_945787265.1 uncultured Gammaproteobacteria bacterium
ATTGTATAAATCCGTGAGCCGGCGAGGTCCACGAAACAGGTGGTTTATCGCCAGGGATTCTGATTCCAGGCAAGCCAGTAATACACGAGATCTTCCATCAATGCTTCAAACTTTGAGAAATCCATCGGTTTTACGATATAACTATTCGCGTGGTACTTGTAGGATTGCGCAATATCGTTATCTGCCGAAGAGGTTGTCAGGATAACAACCGGGGTCTTGCGGGTATTTTGATCCGTTTTTATACGGCGCAGCACCTCGAGTCCGTCAACCTTGGGTAAACGCAAGTCCAGCAGGACGCAGTGCGGGCTTGGGTATTTTTTCTTGTCACTATATTCGCCTTCCCCAAAAATATAATCGAGCGCCTTCTGGCCATCATCGACATGGTGAATCACGTTCGCAATCCTGTGCTGTTCGAAGCTGCGCTTGACCATCTCGGCATGCGCGTCATTATCCTCAACCAGTAACAGGTTTAGTGGTTCCTTATCTGCGTCCGAAATCATAGTACAGGCTCCTGTTTAAGTGCCGGCGAGCAGGTCACTTCCATTTCGGTTTGAATGCTGGTGGCCTCGGGAAACGCGAGACAATATCAAAACGAGTCAGATCCATATGACTGCGCGTATACTCGCTAGATGCATCCCGTGCCGGGTTAAAGTCCCAGCCCTGATAGCGTCCGATCCTCAGCGCCGCATGCACCGCACGTCGGCGCTGCTGATCGCGAATGACCGTTTCCCGGAGGTCCGCAGCATCCCAGTAATCGGCAGCTTCACGGCGAAAATTTTCGAGCCGTTCATGATCCTGCAAATTTTCCAGTTCGTCGGGATCCTGTTCCAGGTCGAAGAGCTGTTCGGGATCGGTGCTGCAGGAAATGTACTTATATTGACCGCGCCGTATCATCAGCATCGGTGCACCGGTACCCTCGGCGAGGTACTCGCTGATACAGGAACCAGGGTCGCCGCTGGAATCACCATCGCAAAGCGGCACCAGCGAGCGCCCGTGAAGCGGATCGATCGGTAACGGCTTCTCGGTACCCGGGGCTTCGGCTGCAATATCGACCAGCGTCGGCAATACATCAACCTGTGCCACCGGCACCTCAACCTGCCGCGCCTGGAAACGTTTTGGCTGGTGCACAATCATCGGAATGCGATTAGACCATTCGCGAAAACTCATTTTATACCAGAGCCCGAATTCACCCAGCATGTCGCCGTGATCCGAGGTAAAAATAATCGTCGTATTATCCCCCATTCCGCACTCGTCAAGGGTTGAGCGCAATCGCCCTACCCATTCATCGATATAACTGACGTTGCCGTAGTAGGCCCGTCGCGCGTTGACGATGTCCTGCTCGCTGTTGTCGACCGCATCCAGGGCAATTACTTTTTCCAGGCGTGCATTGTGCGCATCCTGCTTCGAAGGACGCGCTACGGACGGCAGCGGTATATCGATACCTTGGTACAGGTCCCAGTACTTTTGCCGCGTGGCGTAGGGATCGTGTGGATGAATAAAACTCGCCACCAGGCACAGCGGGCGTTCGTCTTCAGCGCGAGCATGATCGTAAAGCACGCGCAGCGCCTGCGCGCCGACCTCGTCATCGTAGGCCAGCTGGTTGGTTATCGCTGCGACCCCGGCCTGTTTGACGCTGGACATGTTGTGATACCAAAGGTCGATGCGCTCGTCGGGATTGGTCCAGTCGGGGATCCAGCCGAAATCGGCCGGGTAAATATCCGTGGTGACGCGATCCTCGAATCCATGCAGCTGATCCGGCCCGACAAAATGCATCTTGCCCGAGAGACAGGTGCGATAGCCCATCAGGCGCAGGTAGTGAGCAAAAGTAGGCATCGTCGAAGGCAGGTAGGAAGCGTTATCGTAGCCGCCGCAGGCAGAGACGTTCTGGCCGGTCATAAATGCATAGCGTGCCGGCGTGCACAGCGGGCTCGAACTATAAGCCGCGTTGAAAGTCACGCCCTCTCGCGCAAGCCGATCGATATGCGGGCTTTTGACAACGGCATTTTGATAGCAACCCAGCGCGAGCGCGCTGAGCTGGTCTGCCATAACGATGAGGATGTTCTGCATATCGGTAAGCTAAGGGCCGAGTCGCAATCTAGAGCAGGTTTTTACCGTCAAACACGGTAACTTCCATGTCGCCGGTATCGATACTGTCGATGCAGCCGAGGTTAACCCGGCAATGACCCGGGATGCGCAACATTTCATTATGCGTATAAATACCGCAGTGTTTACAGAAGTAGTGCCTGGCAACCTTGCTACCGAACTGGTAAAGCCCGATATCATCGGGATTGGCCTCAATTTTAAGCGCCTCCACCGGGATTGCCTCGGTACTCATCAGTGCGCCCTTGCGCCGGCAAATCGAGCAGGTGCAGCGCAGTCCCTGAGTAATTTCCTCTCCATCATAAGCAAACTTTATTGCGCCGCAGTGGCAGCTACCTTCGTAGTGATGTGTCATAACTTCCCTCCACTGAACCTGAATCTGACCCTACTTAATCGCCGTAAACAGGAATCGATTAACACAAAAAAAGTACTCGTCTTGATGAATAATACGCGCGATACCTTCGAGCCATTCCCCGGATTCCGCGGCCGAGATAGCATTCGCCTTGCGTGCGCTACTGACAAAATTTTGCAGCATGTTCGCCGAGAAACTGTTCTCCGTATAACTTGCGTTGAGTAACGGTATTGCTTCCACGCGCACTGCGTCAAAACCGAATTTCCTGAGAATGGGGCGCAACCGGCGCGGCAGGTTCGGATTAATCACGGCACCCCCCCAGGAATCAAAAATTTTACGCGTCACGGACTGGTCGAGGCTGTTGATGATCGCACCGCTCCAGTCGGTTTCGATGATGGCGATGCGCCCACCCGGCCTTAGTAGACGATAAAACTCGGCCAGCGCTTTATCCAGGTCCTTTACGTAGAGCAGGGTCTGGGTACAACTCAGCGCATCGAAACTGGCCTCGTCGAACGGCAGGGTTTCAATACTACCCTGCTGCAGGTTGACCTGTTCGAGCCCGCCGCAACGCCGGTG
>CALZHS010000356.1 GCA_945787265.1 uncultured Gammaproteobacteria bacterium
ATTGTTCGACCTGTGCGCGCGACATGACGGCATCGATATCATTCAGCATGGTCAGCGTTGCGGCTTCGATCGAGCCATCGATTCCCGCCACCGCCATTCCGATCTGCTGCAGGCGTTGTGCCAGTTGCGCAGCCTGTTCGGCCACGATGACAATGGCGTTCTGCTGTGCCAGCGCCGCGACCGCCTGCAACAAAGCGTCACCGCGGGTCGGTCCCAGGCACAAAACGATACCGCGAGGATGCGTCGACAATTGATTGGTTTCGCCGGTAGGTCCCGGCATCGTGTTGATTTCAATTACTGAATTAACCTGTTGCGAAAGCCCCTCGTCACGGACCAGCTGGCGCAATTGCTCGAGGTCAAGATCTGCTTTCGGGGCCTCGGAGCTGGCCAGTTTCGATACCAGTTTCTGCAAGCTTGCAGCGTCGACTATCGGTCCGCTGGTAATGCTGTTCGGTAGCTTGGTATCGGTAACGAAACGCTGCAGGTACCACGGGCCGCCGGCTTTAGGGCCGGTCCCGGAGAGACCCTCACCACCGAACGGCTGGGTGCCAACCACGGCTCCAATCTGATTACGGTTCACATATATATTGCCGGCCTTTATGCGCCTGACAATCTGCTCGACTCGTGAATCAACACGGGTATGAACACCGAAGGTCAATCCATAGCCCTGCCTGTTTATGGTGCTCACTACCTTGTCTATATCGCTCGCCGCAAAGCGAGCGACATGCAATACCGGCCCAAAGATTTCTTCCTCGAGTTGTTCTATGCCATCAAGCTGGATGACGGTTGGAGCAACGAACAGCCCCTGGTCCGGTACAGCAACCGTTTTGACCAAGCGACCCTGCTGCGCCATGGCCTGACAGTGCGCCTCTATTTTTTGCTTTGCCGCCCGGTCGATTACCGGCCCGACATCCGTGGCCAGGTTCCAGGGGTTACCGACCTGCAGCTCGTCCATTGCGCCAAACAACATTTCCAGGACTTTACCCGCTACGTCCTCCTGCAGGTAAAGCATGCGCAACGCGGAGCAGCGCTGCCCGGCGCTTTGGAAGGCCGAGGCAAGGACATCGCGGACCACCTGCTCGGGCAATGCGCTCGAGTCGACAATCATCGCGTTCAAACCACCGGTCTCGGCGATCAGGGGTGCCGTCACCGGTAAATGCCGGGCCATGTTGCGATTGATCTGCATTGCAGTTGCCGTCGAGCCGGTAAAGCAGATACCGGCGATGCGTGCATCGGCGCTAAGCGCGGCCCCGACAATTGCACCGGTGCCCGGCAGCAGCTGGAACGCTGCTGCAGTAATTCCGGCCTGGTGTATCAATTTCCCCGCGAACGCCGCAATCAGGCTGGTCTGCTCGGCGGGCTTGGCGATAACACAATTTCCGGCGGCCAGCGCGGCAAACACCTGGCCACTGAAAATAGCCAATGGAAAATTCCACGGTGAAATACAAACGACAACGCCGCGCGCAACCAGGGAACCGTCCAGCGCATCGAGTTGCGCCGCGTAATAGCGTGCGAAATCGACCGCCTCGCGCACTTCGCCCACGGCATCAAGCCAGGATTTTCCAGCCTCCCGTGCCAGCAGTGCGAAGAGTTCAGGCGCGTTCTGTTCGTACAGGTCGGCGACCCGTCGCAGACAGCGGGCGCGGTCTTCCCTGCTGGATCGTGACCAGTCGTCAAAGCCTTCGAACGCGGTCTGAATTGACCGTTCCACCGTTTCGAGGTCCGCATCGATGACTTCTCCTACCCGGTCTTCGGGATCCGCAGGATTGAAAATCTCCCGGAAGACCCTGTTTTGTGTTACTGGCGCGCTAGTCAGTGGTTCCGCATGCCAGGTTGTTGAGCGCAGGGTTTCACGTGACTGGTTAATGTCGTGCAGGCAGGTCAGGTCGGTGATATCCCAGCCCTGTGAATTACGACGCGCGCTGCCGTATAGCGCCGCTGGCAAACAGATACCAGGATTCGACAGTTGTTCGAGTTCCGCTATCTGATCGATCGGATCGCGTGCAATCGATTCCGGGGAGATGCTGGTATCGACAATCTGGTTAACGAATGAACTGTTGGCGCCGTTCTCGAGTAGTCGGCGGACCAGGTAGGCCAGTAAATCCTGGTGCTCGCCCACCGGTGCGTAAATACGGCAGCGTGCGCCATGCTTGCGGTGTACGTGTTCGTGCAATGACTCGCCCATGCCGTGCAGTCTCTGAAACTCGTAATCGTGCTGATCACCCGCGAGGTTTAACACGGCAGCCACCGAATGTGCATTATGCGTAGCAAACTGCGGATAAATTCGATCCGTCATGGTCAACAGTTTCCGGGCGCAGGCAAGGTAGGAAACATCGGTATTTACCTTGCGCGTGAACACCGGATAATCGGAGAGTCCGAGTACCTGCGCTCGCTTGATTTCGGTATCCCAGTAGGCACCCTTTACCAGCCGCACCATGATCTTGCGATCGAGGCGTTTGGCGATGGTATAAAGCCAGTCGAGCACCGGCACAGCGCGTTTGCCAAAAGCCTGCACGACAACTCCGAAACCCTGCCATTCGCGCAGCGCGGGATTGGTTAACACTGCCTCGATGACATCGAGAGAAATATCGAGTCGATCCGCCTCTTCCGCGTCAATATTGAAACCCATGTTGGCCGAACAGGCGAGCATTGCCAGGGATTCTACCCGCGGCACCAGTTCATCGATAACCCGGTGGTACTGGCTTATTTCATAGCGCGGGTGCAGCGCCGATAGCTTGACCGATATGCCCGGGTTATCGCGGCTATTTTGATGCCTGCAATCCTTTGCCAGGGCCGTTATCGCGTCCGAATAGGCCAGGTGGTAGTGGCGCGCATCCGCCTCGGTGCGGGCGGCTTCACCGAGCATATCGTAGGAATAGGTGTAACCCTGTTGTTCGAGTTCCCTGGCACGTTTTCGCGCCTTTTTGATGCTGGTACCGAGTACAAAATGTCTGCCAAGTTCTTTCATCGCCTGGGCTACTGCAGTGCGGACCAGGGGTTCACCGAGACGCTTGATCA
>CALZHS010000357.1 GCA_945787265.1 uncultured Gammaproteobacteria bacterium
GGGCCGGGCTTGGATACCGCGAGTGCGATGTCGCGGCCTGTATCAACGTCAGTGCCGACCACATGGGACTTGGCGGCATCGAAACCCTGGAGCAGCTGGCGCAGGTCAAGGAAACCGTGGTGCGCATCGCCAACGATACCGCGGTGCTCAATGCCGATGACAAGCTGTGCCTGAAAATGGCCGACCATACCAGGGCGAAACACCTTTGTTACGTCACCATGGATCCGACCCACGGGCTGGTGCGCGAGCATATCCGGGCCAACGGCCGAGCCGTGGTGCTGGAACAGGGTATCAACGGCGACATGATCACAATTTACGACAACGGCGCGCATATCCCGCTGCTGTGGACTCACCTGATCCCGGCGACAATCGAGGGCAAGGCCATGCACAACGTGCAAAACGCGATGTTCGCGGCGGCCATGGCCTTCAGTTTCGGCAACGACCTGGACGTAATCCGCAACGGACTGCGTACCTTCGATACCTCGTTTTTCCAAAGCCCGGGGCGTACCAATGTTTACAACGAGCACCCCTTCAAGGTCATTCTCGATTACGCACATAACCCGGCCGGTTTTCGCGCGATGGCCGAGCTGGCCGACCGGCTCGAGCCAGCGGGACGGCGCACCATCGTGTTTTCGGTGCCGGGAGACCGGCGCGACGAGGATATCCGCGACTCGGTCGAGGCCTGTTTGCCGCAATTCACCGATTTCGTCTGCAAGGCCGATACCAATCGTCGCGGACGCGGCGTTGAGGAAGTGCCGCAACTGGCGCGCCAGTACCTGATGGAACTCGGTGTCGACGATAGTCACATCACCGTGATTGCCGACGAGGAGGCCGCAATCGACCACGCGCTCAACGCCGCCGAAGAAGGTGACCTGCTGGTGATTACCGCCGATGACCTGGCGCGTAGCTGGAAACAGATCATCAATCTCAACAGCGACAAGGTCGAAAAAAAGGAAACCATCCCCGGCACCAAGGTTTACGTACCGGAAAGGGCAAAACGTTTCGTTCTCGACCAGGACGAGGAACTCATCATCGATGAGCGCGGTGTGCGCCTGGCAAGCCACGAACCCGAAGACGCCGACTAGGCAGGAAACCGGCGATCCGGCACGGCATGGATATTCCCGAACTAGACTCGAAGCGCCTGGTTGTCGATAGTTGTCGGCGGCTGACCGGGCCGTCGCTGGTGTGGGACCACACCGGCGCGATCCTCGATGTCATGTTCGAGGATATGGATCCGGAAGTGCTGCTTGAATGCTGGTTTCGCCAGGTCAACGCTTTACTTGATAAAGTGCAATGGCCCGATCCGATCCTAACCCACAGAAGCTTCGAAAACGGCTTCAACCTGCTGCTGGCGGCGCCGATCGATCAGCTTTACAGTGCAGTCAGCGTGCTCGAAACCGCCTGGTATTTCTGCGCCTGTGAGTTGCTCGAGGTAACACCCGAAGCCGAGGACAGTTTGGTCCAGGCAATCATCGAGGAAATGCGGTCCGAGAAAAACGATGCCCTGGTTGCATTGCAGTGGGCTGCCGGAGAGCATGGCGTCGACTTCCTGGTCGACGATGACATCGTTTTCGTCGGTCACGGCAACGGCAGTTGCTGTTACAAGATCGATCAGCTTCCGAAACCGGAGCAGATCGACTGGACCCCGGTGCACAACATCCCGGTGGCGTTGGTAACCGGTACCAATGGCAAATCGACCAGCGTGCGCCTGCTCGATGCGATTGCACGGGCAGCGCAACAGGTTTCCGGCATCACCTCCACCGATTTCGTGCGTGTCGGCGATGAAATTCTCGACCAGGGCGACTATTCCGGGCCCGGCGGCGCCCGCCTGTTGTTGCGCGGTCCGCGACTCGAGGTTGCTTTTCTCGAGGTGGCGCGGGGCGGTATCCTGAGACGTGGACTGGCCGTGCGACACGCCCGGGCGGCGCTGGTGACCAACGTTGCCAATGATCACCTGGGCCAATACGGCGTCAACACGCTGGCGGCGTTGGCCGCCACCAAGTTCGTGGTCAGCAAGGGCCTGGCCGAGCACGGAGTGTTGGTGGTAAACGCCGACGATGCCGGCATCGTTGATTACCTTGCGCACAATCCGCAGCCCAACCTGTGCTGGTTCAGCCTCGACAAGGCAAACCCGGTAATCCAGCAACAGATAGCCCGACAGGGATGTTGTTGTTTTACCGAGGACGGCGCGATCGTCCGTTTCGATGGCAGGCACCCGGTCCGCATCTGCGACATCGACGCGGTTCCGATGACCCTGAACGGCGCCGCGCGGCACAATGTGCAAAACGCCCTCGGCGCCGTCGGCGTGGCCAGCGCCATGGGTTACACCGATACTCAGATAAGCACCGGACTTAAGCGTTTTCGCAGTAACGAAAGCGATAACCCGGGCCGCATGAATATTTTCGAACTCAAAAATTCGGTACGGGTGATCGTCGATTTCGCTCACAATGCCCACGGGGTTGCGGCCGTCGTGGATACCGCACGGCGCATGCCTGCAGGTCGTAAATGGGCGCTGTTCGGATCGGCCGGGGATCGATCAGACGCCGAAATTGCCGCCATCGCCGAGGGCGTTTGCTCAATCGAGCCCGACCAGGTCGTGATTACCGAGCTCGAGTCCTACCTGCGCGGCCGCGAGCTGGGTGAAGTCAGCGAGATTATGCGACGCGCCTGTCTCGAGCAGGGCCTGGCGGAAAACCAGATCCACATTGCCGACTCTCCGCTCGCCGGAGTGCGCTACGCGCTGGAGCAGATGCAGGCCGATGACCTGGGCCTGTTCCTGGTGTTATCGGAGCGCGACCAGGTAGTTGACTATCTCAATTCGCTTTGACCCGGACTTTTGCGACCATACCCTCCGCATTAATCTAATCATTCGGCAAACCAGAAGAATATTCAGTTCGTACAATCGTGAACCGCCCGGGTCGCTGCCTGATTCCGGGTTAAGTTCACTGTCACCTTGTATTCGTGATAAAACAACTGGCACGTTATTATTAATAAACTCGAAATCAACAGAGGACGCT
>CALZHS010000358.1 GCA_945787265.1 uncultured Gammaproteobacteria bacterium
ACCGACTCGATCGACAACTCGGCCGGCGTCAATTGCTCGGACAAAGAGGTCAATATCAAGATTCTTCTATCGCAATTAGTCAAGTCCGGGCGATTAAGCAGCGAAGAACGCAACCGGTTGCTGGTCGAAATGACCGATGAGGTTGCACAGAAGTGTCTGTTCAATAACTACCGCCAGACGCAGATAATCGACAGTATCGAGCAGCATGCTGCGCTTAACATGTATCAGCATGCGCGCTTCATGCGGCACCTCGAATCAGAGAAGATATTAAGTCGTCGCCTGGAACATCTGCCCAGCGACAAGCAGATTACCGATCGTATTGCCAAGAACCAGGGATTGACGCGCCCCGAACTATCGATATTGCTCTCCTACAGCAAGTTGACTTATAAAAACGCGCTGCTGGGTGCATCGTCGCTGACCGAAGACTGTTACGACCCCCTCCTGCTCGGCTATTTCCCGCGACTGATTCGCAAACGTTTCGCCGACGAAATTCGCAAGCATCCGCTGCGCAAGGAAATCATCGCGACCATTCTGAGCAACCAGATTGCCAACAATATCGGTATCGGTTTCGGTTCCCGTATTCGCGAGGAAACCGGTGCCACAATCGAAGACATCGCCAAGGCTTACGTGGTCTGCGTCGAAGTGTTCGACCTGTACGACACCTGGAGAAAACTGGAAAAGCTCGACAACGTTGTCCACGAAAAGGACAGGTATGACTGTTTTCAGGACGTTAGCGGATTGCTGGAGCGTTCGATAAGCTGGTTACTGCGCAATCAACCGTCGGATTTCGATGTCAGCGCAGTAATCAAACGTTACAAGGCCGACACCGTAATTCTGCGCAACGTTATTTCCAGCGTCATCATGGGTCAGTCACGCAAGAATTACCTGGCTAACAAAAGGCGTTTTGTCAAATACCGGCTGCCAAAAGCACTGGCACATGAGCTGGTGGATAAAACAACGCTGGCTTCCGCTTTTGATATCATCGAAATCAAAACCAAGCTGCGCACCGAAACCGAAAACGTGGCGCGAACCTTTTATGCATTGTCAGAACGCCTGCAGCTGCACTGGATCAGGGATGCAATATCAACAACGATTGTTCGTACGCACTGGAATCATCTCGCGATCCTCAATTTACGCAATGACCTGCATGCCAATCAGCATAATCTGACCGAGCTGATTTTACAGATTGTCGATAACAAGCGTCACACCAACAAGGCAATGTCTATCTGGGAGCAGCAGAATACCGAGGCGTTGCAGCGTTATGACAGTATTCTCAACGAGTTCAGTGCGATGCGAAGCTGCGACTTCCCGACCATCAGCGTCTCGGTTTCAGAAGTACGGCGGCTGGTACAGCTCGGCAAGCGGCAAGCCGTGTTGCAGGATGAAACGGGTTAGTCAGTAACTTGTCGACGATGAATCTAACGTTTTTGAGGATCTCGCTTGTCGGTTGTATTTTATTGAGAAATATCTGTTTATATTACAACAATTTAACTCGATTACTTAAAGTAAATTATTGAAAAAAGCTCGTTGTTTTTTTAAGCCTGGCATCGTTGCTCCGGGTCTGTTTTGCGAAAACTAATAATAAAATTGGTGCTTAATGATTTGGATCTGCACGCGGGAGCTCACTTTCTTTTCAGCTGCCGCATCCAATAGTAAACTCGCAGCATGAGCCGTTTCAGGGAAAAGTTTGATCACCAGGTATGGCAAGTCGTTGCGGCGATCCCGCCCGGTCGCGTCATGGGCTACGGGGAAGTGGCCAGGGCTGCGGGATTTCCCCGCTATTCCCGCATGGTAAGCGCTGCGCTCGGACGGTCACCAGAGCCCCTGCCCTGGTTTCGGGTGGTGCGTTCGAACCGGACGCTGGCATTTGAAGTCGGATCCAGCAGCTACCGGGAGCAGGCACAATTATTGAAACAGGAGGGCGTATGCTTCGATGGTTTGAAAATAATTGAACCTGACTCCGACGACAGCCTGGACCGGATTCTCTGGGGCCCGCAAGAATAGCAAATGCATTCTCATAAAAACTCATTGCGCCACGGCCTGCTGTGGATGGTGACCTGTTGCGTGTTATACACCGGATACAGTCATGCTTCACTGATCGGGGTTGGGCCCGACGCAATCGGATTGACCGTCGACAAGATTCTCGTCAGCGGCAATGAAATCACCCAGGAAAGATTCATTTTAAAATGGGCGGGCATTCAGAGCGGGCAGATCCTGACCATACCCATGCTGAATAATGCGCTGCAGGAATTGCGCGATACCGGGTTATTCAAGGACATCCAGTTTCAAACCGAACGAGACGAAAATGGTGAACTCACGCTGCGCATACTGCTTGAGGAGAAACACTACTGGCTGTTGCTGCCGAGGCTGAGTCGCAACGGGGATGGCGACGTCAAAGCGGGAATCAGTTTGCGCATGTATAACCTCAATGGAGCCGACCAGACCCTGGAATTTCGGGCGCAACAGGAGGAAGAAAGTGATGGCGATGATTCAGAAGAGCTTCGCTTCCGATACATTATGCCGCTATTTTCCCGACCCTATGAATTGAAATGGCAACTGGTCCGGAAAATCGAAAATACCGAGGTCGAGGATTTTGAAAATATCGAGACCATCGACCAGTTTGCGATGGCGGTATCGCGCGATTGGCATATTGACGCGCTCGATATACCGATAGAGGTTGGCACTGCGATCTCGTTTCAGGACAGGGGGCTCGACGAGCCCTACCCTGAGAACCTGGAAGCGCGCGAGGCCGGAAGATACAACAGCCTGACGCTGGCACTGGTATTTGACGATGTCCACAATGAGCGCTACCGCCGCTATGGCAGTTTCTATTCGCTGGCAATCGAGCAGGGATTCAGCTGGCTCGGTTCGGATTACGATTCCACTATTTTCGAGTTCCAGGCGATCGGCTTCAGGCGACTAGATCGTTACGACAATTTTAACTATCGGTTTGTGCTAGAGGTCGCAAATGACAGTCCGTTTGATTATCCCTA
>CALZHS010000359.1 GCA_945787265.1 uncultured Gammaproteobacteria bacterium
TGGCGATGCTGATCATGCTGTGGGTTATCGTCATGGCAGCCCTGGGATTATTGCCGATCGCGGTCAGCGCCCTGTGCGGGGTTGTGGCGATGCTGTTAACCGGCTGCATCAAGTGGTTCGACGCCACGCGCGCGCTGAGTGCGCCGGTGATATTGATTATTGTCACCAGCCTGGCGATGGGTACTGCAATGGTGGAGACGGGTGGCGCGGACATGATCGCCAGTGCCTACGTGGCGATTACCGCGGGTGCGTCACCGACGCTGATTCTGAGCGGATTGCTGGCAATGATGGCTTTGCTGACCAACGTCGTTTCCAACAACGCGGCCGCGGTTATCGGCACGCCCATAGCCATCGGTATCGCCCATCAGCTTGGGCAGCCGGCCGAACCCTTCGTGCTCGCGGTATTATTCGGTGCCAACATGAGCTTTGCCACGCCGATGGCCTACCAGACCAACCTGCTGGTCATGAACGCCGGTAACTACAGTTTCGGCGATTTCGTGCGCGTAGGCTTGCCACTGGTGGTCCTGATGTGGGCGCTACTGAGCTTTTTGTTGCCGTGGCTATACGGTATGTAACAGGTTCGGTAAACTCCACGCCTGGTTTATCAGTTTTCTAAATTACCGCTATGAAAGATCAACTGCTGGTTATGCTCGAAATGCAGGACGCGATGAACGCGCACGTCAATCCCCAATGGAGACAGGCCGGCAACGCCTGGTACCGTGCGATCTGGACCGAGTGTGCCGAAATGCTCGATCACTACGGCTGGAAGTGGTGGAAACACCAGCAGCCCGATCTCGAACAGGTGCGGCTGGAGCTGGTCGATATCCTGCATTTCGCGATGAGCGACTACCTGTTGCAGGAAAGCGATAACGCAGCCGCCGCCGCACGCATCGAGGCCGAGCTGTCCGATCCGCGCCAGTGTCAGGACATCCGCAGTGCGATCGAGATCATGGCGCAGTCGACGATTGCGCAGCAGTCGATGCATTTTGCGGACTTCGCCAACATCATGGCACTGATCGATATGGATTTCGATCAACTGTATCGAACTTACGTCGGCAAGAACGTGCTGAATTTTTTCCGCCAGGATCACGGCTACAAGGACGGCAGCTATATCAAGATCTGGGACGGCAGGGAAGACAATGAACATCTGGTCGAGGTGCTTGGCACGCTCAACAGCAGCAGCGTGAATTTCCGCGAAGAGATCTATCACGGGCTCCGTGGTCGTTATCCTGGCTGACTGATTTTAAGTCGCAAAGCTACCGGTTCCACCCCGCAAACCGATAAACGGGCTATGCAATAAGTTTATAAATGTCTATGCTGCCGGAATGCGTATTATTCTTATCCGCCACTATAAGACTCAAAACAACGAAGACGGCAGGATTCTGGGCTGGGATGATTCGCCTCCCTGCCAGGACTGGAAGACCGATTTTGATTTCGTTGACGCGCTGTTGACCGAGCAGGGGGTCAACTTCGACGCCGTTTATTCAAGTGACCTGGACCGCTCCCGGCAGACCGCGAAACTGCATGCCCGTGTTCTTGGTATCTCAACCGTCAACAGCTCGGCCGAGTTGAATGAAGTCAACTACGGAGAAGTGCAGCAAAAGCGAAAATCGTGGGTTGCCGCTAACTACCCCGAACACAAGAAGAATCCTGACATGGTGTATTCGGGCGGCGAGAGTTTTCGACAGATGCAGCAACGCAGTGTCCGTTATATTTCGGCGCTGGTCGAGGCTCATCCCAAGCAGTCCGCGCTTGTTGTCGCGCACGCCGGTGTGATCAGGGGTCTCATCAGCCACTTTCTCGGACTGGAATACGCTGACAACCTGGAGCGACGCATACCCTTCCGCTATATCGGGGATTTCCTGTTCAAGGGGAAACACTGCGTGCGTTACAAGGAGCTCGGCAGGCCTTCAGGGTTTGTGCGTGATCGCGTCATCAAGATACCTTTCAAACCTGGCTCAACTTCCTGACTACCCCGGGATGACCTTGCGCCTAAGCCTGGGCGAATCTTAATTTTTCAAATAATTGTCGTCGACGAAGGCTTTCGCGCCAAAAACCCTTTCCGGGGTACTATCGAAGTTCTCTGCCAGTGTGGCAATCGTAAAACGCATGATTTCCGAGAAGACCTTGTCACGGTTTTCATTGACGGCAATGTGGATATTAGCCCGGTCAGCCTCGGATAGCAGGTAAGACTGCAGGCGCCAGATTTCATCAAAATATTGCAGGTAATGCTCCGTGCCCCGGTCTGGCACGTTATTGCTGCGCGTCTTGATTCTCTGCTGCAAGTGCTTGCGTTTTAACAGGCCAAGCATCACGGGAATCACGACCGCATCGGTCTCGGATTGCAGTTTTTCCATGAAAACGGGATGGACGTGCACGCCCTCGAGTACCAGCGACACGCGTTCACGCGTGGCTCGCTCTACCACGGCCTCGATCGCAAGTGACAGCAAATCGGCCTGGCTGAGGTAACCCTGCACCAGTAGTGCCTCCGATATGCCGTCCTTTGTCTTCTTATAGCCGGGCAATCCTTTCCAGGCGGTGAAGGAGGACTGGTGTAAAACCGGCATTAGCTGTTCCGGGATCATGGTGCGCATGACCTCACGCAGCATGTCGGTAGACTGGGTGCGCACGATTTCGAGCCGACTGGCCAGCGTGTTGGCGATAGAACTCTTGCCGGAACCGGCGGTACCGCCAATCATAAAGATGAGCGGACGGCCGCTATTGATAAAATCGTGCCACACCAGCCAGCGATGCGCGACGGCGGGCCCGAGCTTGCTGGACTTGCGCAAGTAGCGATAGATCAGCCTTGCCAGGTTTCTGGATTTTATTGTCTTGATGGACTTGTTGGTCAGGTGTTCCTGCAACATTTGCACGACGTCATCCGATTCGCGGGATTTAAGTCCTATGGTTTCGAGGCTGTGTCTAAATTTAAGTCTTGAGAACGGATTGATGCGCCCGCACTGCTGCTCGACCTGGACCGCGGCGAGTTCGTTGCGAATTTCGGACGCAATGTGGGAGGCTTCTTTAAAATCGAGGCCCGCGTCCTGCAGGCTGCGAATTAGAATACCCCTCAGAAACGGAATTCGGGTTTCCTCAAGATCTTCTACTAGTGTTTTAGCCAAGTGACTCCCGCGTGGCAGGGCTTAGTAAATATCGGAATAACTCTACTATTTTATGCCGGATTGACTGATATGCAAATAAAGAAATGCTGCGAATTATTTACGCAACGATTCTATGATGGTGCATGTGGTGATGTCTAGCCGTAGCGTCCTTCGATGTAATCTGCCGTTTCCTGGTGCTGCGGGGTGACAAACATATCGGCGGTATCGGTGTGTTCAATGACCTTGCCCATCAGCATGAAGATACACTCCTCGCTGGCCCGGCGGGCCTGGGCCATGTTGTGGGTTACGATCAGGATCGAGTATTTTCCACGCAGCTCCCAGATCAATTCCTCGACCGCGGCGGTACCCTTTGGATCGAGCGCGGAACAGGGTTCATCCATTAACAGGATGCGTGGCTTGACTGGCAGCAGGCGCGCGATGCACAGTTTTTGCTGTTCTTCGAGGGATAACTCGGTTGCCTTGCGCTTCAGGTGGTCCTTGACCTTATCCCAGAGCAATACTTGTTGTAACGATTCCTCAACAATTTCGTCCTCATCATCGCGGCTATATTTTTTATCGCGATTATGTAGCTTGTGGCCAAACAGGATATTCTCGCGAATCGACGTCGGTAACGGGTTGGGTCGTTGAAACACCATGCCAACCTGTTTTCTGACCTGAACCAGTTCCACTTCAGGGTCGTAAATGTTATTGCCAAATACGTCGATGGAACCATCGATGCTAACGTAGCCGAGGCGTTCATTAATCCGGTTGACGCTGCGTAAAAAAGTAGACTTGCCGCAACCGGAAGGACCGATCATCGAGGTCACCAGGCCCTGCTTGATTTCCAGGTTTATGTCGAACAGTGCCTGAAAATTGCCGTACCAAAGATTAAGTGCCGAGGTGCAGATCGCCAGTTCTGTGTTCGTTTCGATCTCATTCTGGGTAGCGGCGTTCATATCGATTCCAGTATCCATCAGCCGAAGCGCCCTTCGATATAATCGGTCGTGCGCGAATCCTGTACCTGACCGGTAAACAGGGCCTCGGTGTCGCCAATCTCGACGCATTCTCCATCGAGGAAGAATGCGGTGCGGTCGGCGAGTCGACGGGCCTGCTGTACAAGGTTGGTGACCAGGATAATGCTCATCTCCGGTTTCAGCTCTTTAAGCACGTCCTCGATGCGCATCGTGGTGACCGGATCGACCGCGATCGAAAATTCGTCCAGCATCAGCAGCTCCGGTTCCTGCGACAGTGCCCTGGCTATGGTCAGGCGTTGCTGTTGGCCACCCGATAACAGGCTACCCAGTGAATCCAGTCGATCCTTGACCTCGTCCCATAATGCCGAGCGGGTCAGGCAGCGTTCGACAATCACGTCGAGTTCAGCCTTTTCGCGAATGCCGCGCAAGCGTGGCACAAACGCCACGTTTTCATAAATCGTCAGCGGCAGGCCCACGGGCAGCGGGAAAACGACGCCGATGCGATTGCGCAGGGCATACACATTGCGCACATCGCGAATATTGGTGCCATCAAACAGGATTTCACCGTCGATCGACATGGCAGTGTCGAAATCATTCATTCGGTTCAATGCTTTCAGAAATGAGGTCTTGCCGGCGTTTGCTGGGCCGATAATGCCGAAGATCTCATTCTTTCTGACGTCCAGGTTAATACCTGAAATCGCCGTGGTCGAGCCGTAGCGGATAGCGACGTTACGAACCTCGAGCTTGACTGCGGAATCCTGGGCCCTGTCAACACTTCCCATGTCCTGTGCCGTGCTTACCATTTCTTTTTACCACGCAGGTGCATACGCAACGCAATCGAAGCGCTGTTCATCAGCAATACCATCGAGATCAGTACCAGGGCAACGCCGTATGGCAACGCCTCGGGGACGTGGGGGACCTGGGTTGAAACCACGAACAGGTGCAGCGACAGGGCCATGGTTTGATCGAACACGCTCCCGGGTAACACCGGGATGAAGAACGCAGCCCCGGTAAACATGATCGGTGCGGTCTCACCGGTGGTACGCGATACCTCGAGAATGACGCCGGTCAGGATGCCGCTGACCGAATTCGGCAGTACCACGCGGCGAATGGTTTGCCAGCGGGTGGCGCCCATGTTCCAGCAGGCTTCCCTGAACGCATGCGGCACCGCCTGCAGCGATTCACGGGTCGCGACGATGACAACTGGTAAAGTCATGACTGCGAGGGTCATGCTCGCGGCCAGGATGCTGGTGCCGAAACCAAAAAAGATCACGAAGGCGCCCACGCCAAACAGTGCGTGCACGATCGAGGGTACGCCCGCCAGGTTGATGATCGCGAGGTTGATGGCGCGAGTGAACCAGTTATCGGGTGCATATTCGCTTAGATAAACGGCCGCCGCGACGCCCACCGGAACCGAAATCAGCAGTGCTACGCCCACCAGCCACACGGTTCCGAGCAGGGCCGGGAAGATACCGCCTTCGGTCATACCGTTGGTGGGATTGCTGAACAGGAATTCGAAGGAAATCATGGGGCTACCCTTCACCACCAGCGTCGTCAAAATAATCAGCACC
>CALZHS010000360.1 GCA_945787265.1 uncultured Gammaproteobacteria bacterium
CAGGCGTGCGCGAATCGACGACCAGTATGGATTTATCACCTTTACTCATTTTTACGAGGTAATCGATAATTTCGCGCTCGCCCAGGGTTTCGACGCCCGGCGCCAGCACGATTGGCTGAATGCAAAACGGGGGGCAGGGGCGCGAGGTCTTGGCAAAGGCTGGATTGACCACAGCCTTGTTATTCTGATCACGCATGATCTTCACCGCCTTGCCACCGTGCATGACGGAAGCTTCCATCATCTTTGGCGTAATACCGACGGGTTTGTCCGCAGCAACTGCGCTGCCGGCCCAGATCAGGCTGCTAGTCAGCATCATTGTTGTTAACAGCTTCGATTTCATCTTGATCCTCCTGGGATTTAATTAAAGATTCGGAACGTCATGACTCCAATCCTAATCGCAGTCCGGTTCCTCTTCGCCTTCTCCTTCCGTTGGCTGTTTATTTTCGCCTGACTGGCTATCGTCACTGCTGGCTGTTGTCCAGTAGCAATGCTGCATCGATTCAACGGCGGACCTGAATTCATCTGCGGGAGACCAGGCATGTGCCGCGGAATAAACAATCGTTTGGAAGGCGAAGAAAATTAACGTTACCAAAAGCTTCATTTTCCTGTCTCTCCACGCGATAATTTCAACAATGCAAGCAAATCAAAAAAGGCCGGGATAGCCTATATCTATCATTGGGTATGGTTCCCGGGAGGCCTATTCATATAGTGTTTATTACAAATTTGAATAGATAGAATTAATGCGCTAAATCATAACGCCTGTCAACGAATGCCATCGGTATCGTGTTGACTCGAAAAGAGAAATTTTAAATATTTCAATGATATACCGCAAGCTAACAACGTCACCCCGATTTAACCATAAATTATTCGTGCTGGTGTTCATGCTGATGTATCCGTGGAACGCAAGCCTCGGCAGTGAAGTCGAACCCGGTAAATATTACGGCGCTATACCCTCCGAGAAACCGGAATGGTTTAAGGAAAGCTTCCTCGAATTCGAGGACGACGTCGCCGAGGCCGCGGCCGCGGGCCGTCGCGTGATGCTTTATTTTCACCAGGAAGGTTGTCCCTATTGCGCGCTACTGGTTAAAGAAAACTTTACCGACCCCGAGATCAAGGCTCACATTATCAAGCACTTCGATGGTATCTCGCTCAACATGTGGGGAGATCGCGAGGTGGTCAGCGTTGGCGGTCAGGACTTCACCGAGAAAACCTTTGCCGCGGCCCTTAAGGTCCAATATACCCCGACCCTGCTATTCCTGGACGAAAATGGCAAGGTTGCGCTGCGCCTCAACGGCTATTACCCGCCGGCTGATTTTCGTGCTGCGCTTGACTACGTCTCGCAAAAGCTGGAGCGTAAACTGAGCTTTTCACAGTATCGTCTCGATCGGCTAGGAGCGCCCAGCGGTAAGCTGATCAATGAAGACTTTTTCCTGGCGCAAACGGATCTCGCCAAAACCATCTCGAATTCAGACAGGCCACTCGCAGTATACTTTGAATCGCCCGACTGCGAGGAATGCGTGACCATGCACGAGCGAATCCTGGCCGACAAGGCGACCCGCAAACTGGTGTTGAAGGCCAATAACGTGCAGTTCAACGTCGCGTCTGAACAAATGGTGACCACACCGGATGGCAGGCAGACCAGCGTCAGGCAATGGGCCCAGGACCTCGGCATTAACTACACCCCTTCCCTGGTCTTCTTTGATCAACAGGGCAAGGAAGTCATGCGCATCGGCGCGTTCATGAAAACCTTTCATTTTCAATCAGTTTACGCCTACGTGCTGGAAAAGGCGTATCTCGAAGAACCCGAGTTCCAGCGCTATATTTCGGCGCGAGCTGAACATATTCGTGAAGCCGGATTCGATACCGACATCTGGGGTTACGATTCATTTCATGATTAAATACAGTCAAACGAGAGGAGACATACTATGAAACATTCATTGAAAACCCTGCTGCTGACCGCATCAATCGCAGTATTCAGCAGCGGCTACCTGGCATCGGCAAACGCCGGTGAAATGAGTGCGAAAGATGCTATCGCAGCCGCCAAGGAAGCCCAGATGCAGGCCCGTTCAGTCGGTGGAGAATGGCGCGATACCGGCAAGATGATCAAGAAAGCGGAAAAGCTGTTGAAGGAAGGGAAAGCCAAGGAAGCCGCAAAACTGGCCCAGGAAGCAGAAGCCCAGGGTATGCTGGGTTACATGCAGGCTACTTCGCAAACCAAGGATAATCTCCACATTTAAATCTGTCCGCAGCAAGCGACCGGACACGCGATTCGCGGTCCGGTCGTCTTTTTTAAGCTACGATTCGGCTATCTGCCAGCCCTGTTCAGTTTTGTGCAGGGTGATCTTGTCGGTTTTATGGATTCGGTCCCCGGTTTCGAACTGGCCGAAATTTGACTGAATTGCCGTCAGGATAAACTTCGAACCGAACATTCCGTATTGAGGTCCTGTCGGATCCTTGCGAATCTCCCGCACCACGTCGGCAAAGCTTTTCTGAAACACCAGGTCGTATTCAACGTCGACGATATAAATATTGTCGCTTTGCTTGAATCCGTTGGTCTTGGCGAAATTTTCCATGATAAACAGGTCATCGAGACCATCGGTCAACAGGCTATCGCGCACCATGGTTTCGATTTCGCGGTTATCTGGAACAACACCGTAGCAAGCGACCACAAGGGTGGCGAGCAGTAGCAAGATTACTTTTTTCATGATCATTTAATCTTTAAAACTTACTGGGATTCAGCAGTACCGGATTCAGCAGTACCGGGATTGGCCTGCCCCATCTTTGACATCATTTCCTGCCACTGCTGGTAGAATTTTTCGTATTGCTCCGGATCCATGATTGCCTGAGGGCCAGGCATCGCACCTGGCATTTGCGGCATCATCCCCATCGGCGGCATTCCCCCGGGCATCTGCGGCATCATCCCCATCGGCGGCATTCCTCCTGGCATTTGAGGCAT
>CALZHS010000361.1 GCA_945787265.1 uncultured Gammaproteobacteria bacterium
AACAGTGGGTTTGTAAATTTGAAACTCTTTTGCCCAACTAATTGCGTCCATTCCGAAATATGTTCGGCGCAGTAGATGTTGCCCTCGTAAAGCTTGTAAGAAATCAACAGGATTGAATCCCGGGTTAACGCCAGGCGATCGATATTGAAGTACCCGTCAATCCCGTCGGAACAAAGCAGGTTGCGAATTTGATCGCAGCCGATCCGTTTCAGGCTGCGCTGGATCCGCCATTCCCTGATTTTTGCCCGCAAGCGCTTGCGATTAATCAGTAGCACCAGCACGATTGCAAATCCCACGAGCACCAGCACGATCACCTCGGGTACCAGGTTCAGCTGGTTATAAAATTCATCTAGCTTCATAAGCGAGACCAAAAACCGGACCGACCACCATGCCATCGCCGATTGCTATCGTCAAATGTAAAAATTACACTAGCCGCAGTTGATTGCCGAGTCTGCCCTGGATGACGACACCCCGTATCACCGTTAAACAGTTGTTTGAGCGCGAAAGCTGTACCTATACCTATCTGCTGATCGATTCAGAGACGCGGGAGGGCGCTATCATCGATGGCGTGCTCGAAACCTTCGATCGCGATATGCAGATTATCAAAGAGCTTGGCGTGGAGTTACTGTACGCAATCGAGACGCACGCCCATGCAGATCATATTACGTCGGCCGGGAAAATCCGCGAGCTGACGGGTGCAAAACTCGTTTATGGCGAAAGCTCGGGTATCGAGGCGATCGATATTCCCCTCAAGGATGGCGACAGTGTTGCACTCGGTCATTACCAGATAACGGCGATTTCGACGCCTGGCCATACCAATGGATGCACCAGCTATTTTTGTGACGGTATGCTGTTTAGCGGAGATACGCTATTGATCCGGGGTTGTGGGCGTACCGATTTCCAGTTTGGTGATCCCGGCATGCTTTATGACAGCATTATGCAAAAGCTATTCGTCCTGAGCGACGACACCATTGTCTATCCAGCGCATGATTACAATGGTCGCACCTCGTCAACAATCGGTGAGGAAAAGGCCTGGAACCCGAGGCTGGGTGGCAATCGTCCACGACAGGAGTTCGTCGATTTGATGAATAACCTGAACCTGGACATGCCCAAGAGGATCAACGAGGCGGTTCCGGCAAATATGAGCGTTGGCATCAACTTTGATCCTAATCGCTACCTGCTGCGTGACTTCGACATGAATGATCTACACGAGGTCTGGCAGGATCTGCCCGACAGGGTACTGGTCATGGACAACCGCACGCCGGAGGAGTTTGCCAAGGGGCATGTACCCGGCAGTCAGAACATCCCGATGGGCACCGAAAACGCCCATGTCGATGAGCTCAGGCAGTACGATAAGGTTTATCTCTATTGTCGTTCCGGGCGTCGCGCCCAAACGGCGACTACCAACCTGAATTTCCAGGGACTGAATCACATCGTCTGCATCAGCCATAGCGGGATGCCAGACTGGGAAAAGGAGGGCTACCCGGTCGAAACCTGATAGCTGAGGTATTGTCATACCGCGGCTTGACCGCGGTATCCAGCACATATGGTATTGTCCGTTTTTAACTGGATCCCGCGATCAAGTCGCGGGACGACAACTAGCATGGAGAATGACAACTACCCTTGGTGCTGGATGATGCGATGTCTCAGTGGTGACGTGTGACTTCGAGGTTGATATCTAGGACGTCTTGGATATTACGGTGTAGGCATGGACATAGTCCATGCCGTGGCCGTTCGGGCTATCCCGCACAATGTCGCGATAGGTCCCGTAGTAGTCTTCGATCAGTTGTCGTCGCTCGTCTAGAGGGCGATCCGCGGATAAGCCGTTGAAGAAGATGCTTTCGTTCCAGCTGCGGATCGTCGGGATGTATTCTTCGGCAAAGCGAGCAGCGTCACCATGTTGCGCGAACGATTCGGCAAAAGGACACTTGACGATGCGGCTATCGATATGCTCGAGTCGCAATCCCGCCTGGTAGACCGGATCATCCTGATCCTGCAGGGGTGCACTGAATTCTTCGACCGTATTGTAATATTGCGGCAAGGTCATGTTTTCGTATTCTGCGCGCGTGATGCGACCCTGCTCGACGAAGCCCTGCCAGATAAGGTTGAACTGGTCGAACATGTTAACCCCGCCGGTATTACCGAGATAGCGACCCTGATCGTCCTTCGCAAAGTTGATCAGCACCAGTTTGCCACCGGGTTTCAGTTCACGCGCCCGGTGCAGCAGGATCTGGCGCCAGTCGCGGTGGGCCTGAGCGCGAAACGCATCGAGTTCTTCACCTTCGGCGCCGACTGCCTGCACGTGGTTGGAAATATTGCAGACCTTGGCGCTTAACCAGTGCATCGCGGTAGCCGAAAATCCGATATCCAGCGTACCGGAAGGGATGATCTGTTTATAAAATGTGGTGCCCGAAACCAGTGGGAAAATGTTGTCACGACGATCCAGGTAAGTATCGAAGGGACCCAGGCCATAAACATTGGCAATCAACGCGTTGAAGTCATTGCGAGGCTGATCAGAATACACGATGGAGATCGGGGCCTCCGGAACGCGCGCAGAAACGGCATCGATGACATTGCCGATCATCGACAGGGAAGTGCCGGCATCGGCGGTTCCCATGTCGGAGAACGTGAAGCCGGTCGTTATCGATTCCTGCGACAGGCTGTCGATCGCATCAACAACCATCGGCGTGGCCGCATCGATGACGTGTTTTGCGCCTACGGTGGCAAGTGAATAAATCCCGCCGCCGCTCATGGTTATGCCCTCAGAATGCTCTTTATTGGTCATTACTCCTCCGACTGTTTACGAGGCTGTTTACTGATCCAGCAACGATAATGTCAATTGTGCCATATTACGCGCACCATCTCCGGCACCCAGGTTTTCACGCACCTGTTCAAGCCCGGTTTTGACCTGCTCGCGGTATTGCTGGTTTTCGAGAAGCTCAAACAGTTCACGCTGCGGGATTGGCTTCGCGTTGCAGAAATTCTTTGACGACAGCCTCGCCGGCAACGATGTTAGCCAGGCCTATGTGCGGTATCGTGATCAGGCGGCTCATGATCGAGTAAGAAAACCATGACATCTTGTAGAGAATGCACATCGGTACATTAAGTAACGCGATTTCTAGCGTCACCGTTCCCGAGCAGGTAGCGATGACA
Organism: uncultured Gammaproteobacteria bacterium; assembly: GCA_945787265.1. GTDB lineage: Bacteria > Pseudomonadota > Gammaproteobacteria. The sequence goes on from CALZHS010000361.1 coordinate 3,154, forward strand.
TCACAACATGAAATCACATCGTAGATATCGTCCTGGCTGATAATGATATCGACACCGCTGTCTTCAGATTGGCGTCTGATCTCGTCAATTTCCAGGCCAGATGACACGGGTAACAGAAATTTGAGTTCGGGTGCACGCTTTTGCATCTGCTGCGCAGTCGCCAGCACCAGGGGCAACAGGCGCACAATTTCGCTATGTCGACTGCCCGGAAACAGGCCGACGACCCTGGCATCGGGTGAAATCCCGAGCCGGGCACGAACCTTATGGGTATCGATGTCATCTTTTACCCGGTCGACCAGGGGGTGTCCGACGAAACTGACCGGAATACCGGCCGCCTCGTAGTACTGCTGCTCGAACTTGAAGATCACCGCCATGTGGTCGATCAGGCTGCCGATCTTGTGGATGCGTTTTGGTCGCCAGGCCCAGACCTGCGGGCTGATATAAAACAGGACCTTGATGCCGAGCTCACGTGCATGGCGCGCCATCTTGAGGTTGAACTCGGGGTAGTCGACCAGAACCAGCAGGTCGGGACGGGTCTGGTCAAGCTGATCCTTCACGATCTGCATGGCGCGCTTGATATCACCCCAGTGGCGCAGCACTTCGACCAGTCCAACAACTGCAATAATCGACGAGTCGAAAAACACGTTAACTCCCGCCTTGCGCATCGCTTCGCCGCCCATTCCGCTTAGCATCAAACCGGGCTGTTCGAGTTTCAGTTGTTCAGCGAACTCGGCCGCATGCGCGTCACCGGATGCTTCACCGGCCAGAATCATGATATGAGACTGCTTCATCAGGCAGTCAGCAGGGCCTCGCAAACCGTGTCGATTTGCTGCGCGGTCATTTCCGGAAATATCGGAAACGAAAGGCAACGTTCTGCTGTTGCTTCGGTGACCGGTAATTCCGGCCGCTCCGAATCCTTGAACGCCTGCTGCTGATGTAACGGGATCGGGTAATAGACCGCGCAGGCAATATTCTGCGCCAGGATTGCTTCGCGTAACGCATCGCGCCCGTCGCAAAGCAGGGTGTACTGGTGAAAGACGTGATCCCGATCGTCCGGAATCCGGGGTGTCGTGAAACGGCTATCGGCAAGCCGCTGGTTGTAGCTTGTGGCCACGTCCAGGCGCCGCTTGTTGTAGTCGTCGATATGCCTTAACTTGATTCGCAGGATAACGGCCTGAAGTTCGTCGAGCCGGCTGTTGAAACCGATAACGTCATGATGATACTGCTTGCTGCTGCCATGATTGCGCAGCATTCTGACCCGCGCGGCGATGTCGTCATCATTCGTTGTCACCATGCCGCCGTCGCCATAACAGCCCAGGTTTTTACTGGGGAAAAAACTGAAAGCTCCGGCGGCACCGATACCACCGGTAATATTGCCCTGGTAGCGGCTGCCGAAGGACTGCGCGCAATCCTCGATGACCTTTAATC